>NZ_JBVJMD010000008.1:0-245596 GCF_055584385.1 Streptomyces sp. NPDC104096 | reverse complement strand
AACTGCTGGCCCACCTGCGTCCCTGACCGCCAATCCGGGCACAACTGGCGGCATCACCCGCAGGTCACATGGCGGCAAGGGTCTGTGAACGCTGCTTGGTGATCCACGGCAACCCTTGTTCACAGATCTTTGAGGGGACCGACCGAAGGGGCGGGGCGCGGCAGTCCGCGCATCAAGCAGGACACGCGCCGGCTCTGTCGCCGATCTTCAATAGTGATGTGCTGATGCAGCTCAGGGTCGTTAGGGTGCGCGGTCATGGGCACGGACATCTACGGTGGGATCGAATTTCGCCATACCTACGCTGGCACCGACGACTACGACGGCGAGCCGTGGGTGACTGCCATGGATCTGTGGCCGCTGTACGACGAGACCGACTACACGGCCTTTGGCCTTCTCTTCGGAGTGCGCAACTACGCAGGCTTCCCGCCACTTGCACCCGCTCGTGGTCTTCCCAGTGACCTGTCGAGCGGAATGCGCACACAGTTGGGCTCGTGGGTCGAACGAGGAGAGATGGACTGCGCAAGTTGGGTCAGTTGGGGAGAGCTGGCCTCCCTCGACCCTGAGACGGCGCCGGGACAGTTCGTCGGCCGCGTGACTTGGTACATGAAGTCACGGCCGTGGCTCCTGCGTCGCCAGATGGTGTCCCATCAGTGGCCGTCGGAGTTCTTGGACCTGGTGGGCCTTCCGCCTCTGGACTGGCACAAGGCCTCAGAGCGTATTGAGTGGACCAGCGACGACTTGGTCTGCGTGTACGAACCGCTGACCGCGCGCGATGTCTTGGGTCCGGAGACTCACTGGCCGCACGTGTTCGCTGTGATGAAGGCTCTGGCCGGCCGATTCGGTGACGACGGGGTCCGACTGGTCGTGGCGTTCGACTGACGGCGCAGTACCCGTCGTTTCACATGGGACAGCGGCCCAGTGAGGCCTTCGGTAACTGTCGATGACTTGCCGTCAGGGAGGTTCGTGGTGGCGAGGATGGGGCGCGAACTCTGTCTTTTTGCGCATCGGTCCGCTGAGGTCTGTGAACGCGGCGTGGTGATCCAAGTCAAGCCTCGCTCACAGACGTTTTCGAACCCGAAGTGCGCCGCGAGACTAGCGCCAAGGACGCGACCACCGTTTGGGTACTGCAGTCGAGCACGGTCCGGGTTACCCCCCAGTCACGTTGACCTGCGGGGATGGGCCGACCGTGCTTCCTTTGACGAGTGGATATGCGAGACGATGATTGCTGGATAGAGTCATCTTGTTACAGCTGGTTGTGGGGACAACCAAGGTGCCTTTCGGCTGCCAACGTCCTGGGGAGGGCCTGCAGCACATGAGTCGTCGCTCTACTGGTTTTGTCGGCGTCTGGGCTGAGATGCAACGGCAGCAGCAGCGTCAACGGGAAGCCGAAACCAGACAGCGGAGACAGCAAGAACAGCAAGCGCGGGCCTACCAACGGCGAGCTGCCCAGAGCCACCGCGACTACCGGCAGGCAGAGGCTCTACGGCGCACAGAAGAGCTGGACGCTCAGGTTGTGTCGCTGCAAGGTCTTCTCGCCTCGGGCTGCCAGGCTCCCGCCTTCAGAGCCTCCTCTCTCATGCGACCTGAGGAGGTCCAGCCCTTCGCTCCAGGACCATTGGCGCAGCCGGTGCCCATGCCTGATCTCGATCACTACCAGACGCAGAGTGGCTGGACTGCGAATCGCCGGGCCCAAGCGCAGGCCGAAGCACGAGCACGCTTCGAGCGGGACTGGCAGGCTGCCCAAGCTGCGGAGGCTCACCGACAGCAGCAGCTGGCTGCGTACCAGCGTGAGTACCAGCAGTGGGTCGATACTCAGCTGGCTGATGTCCGGCGCCACAACGCTGGCGTCGTCGCGATAACCGAAGGCGTAGAGCGCCGGGATGCCGATTCCGTGATCGAGTACTTCTCCGCCGCTCTCTACGCCTCGACGGCTTGGCCGGAAGGTTTCCCACGGCAGGTGGCAGCAGCTTACGACCCTGCAGCCCGGCAGTTGGTGCTGGACTGGGAGTTGCCCACTTACAGCATCGTGCCGGAGGTCAAGGCTGTTCGATACATGTCCGGGGTCGACCAGGATAAGGAGACTCCCCGACCGGTAGGCCAGCGCCGTGCTCTGTACAGGGAGGTTCTCGCCCAGTGCATGCTGCTGGTTCTGCACGACCTGTTCACCGCGGATGAGCTGGGCGCGCTGGAGTCGGTGGCCTTGAACGGGTTCGTCGACGGGCACGACCCCACCACGGGCAGACCGGGCCAGATCTTCCTTGCGACCGTCATGGCCTCGCGCTCTTCATTCCGTGATCTGCACCTGGCGCAGGTCGATGCCGGCAGTTGCCTGGCTGACGCCCTGCGCGGGCAGCTCTCGACCCGGCCGGACCAACTCACGCCGGTACGGCCGGGCAGACGGCCCGAGGATGTCGGGAACCGTGTCGTCGCCCATGGTGGTGACGAGGAACCGGACCTCTTCGCCATGGACCCGATCGCCTTCGAGAATCTCGTTGCCGATCTCTTCCGGGCCATGGGGATGCAGGCGGTGACCACCCAGCGCTCTAACGACGGCGGTGTGGACGTCGACGCCCTGGATCCGACACCGATTCGAGGCGGCAAGATCGTCGTGCAGGTGAAGCGATACCGCAACACGGTGCCGCCCACCGCTGTGCGCGACTTGTACGGAACCGTGCAGGATGCCGGCGCCAACAAGGGTGTCCTCGTGACGACGTCAGGGTTCGGCCCTGGCTCACACACCTTCGCCAACGGAAAGCCTCTGGAACTCATCTCGGGCGCCGAACTCGTAGACCTGCTGCATCGCCATGGGCTGCGTGGGCGGCTCGGCGAAGGCAGCCGGCAGATCGCAGCACAGCCGACGCCCTCCGCGCCGGACACCCGACTGCCGGACGATTACAACATTCTGGGTATGTCGTGGACCGGAAGCGTCGCCTTGGACGTGTGCGCTCTCGTCTGCCGTGGCAACCGGGTCCTCAGTGACGCTCACTTTGTCTTCTTCAACAACTCGCAGACACCGGACGGCTCAGTGCGCGCTCTCCCCGCCACTGCACCTGACAAGGCGGCAATCTGTGTCTCCTTCGACGGGCTGCCCGACGACGCTGACCGGTTCGTACTCGTGGCCGCCATCGACCCAGAGGTCAACCCGGATGCCGACCTCTCCGGTTTCACGGACGCTTGCATCCGCCTGCTCGACCCGGGGCTGGCTGAGCTGGGACGACTGGAAGTTTCCGACGGCCGACCGAACGAAACCGCCTTGGTGCTCGGCTCCTTCCGCCGAAGGGCGAACGGAGACTGGGACTTTGTCCTGGGCGGCAAGGGCTACACAGGCGGCTTGGAGGAACTTGTGCAGGATTTCGGCATCGAGGTCGAGTAGCTCCCTGGGGCCGGATCCGCCGAGCCGGATGAGGTCTGTGAACGCGGCTTGATGATCCACGTCATGCGACCGGGCTTCCACGCGGCGGGGAAACGACCCTTGCGGGCGGCGGGTCCGCCGATCTCCGGGCGGTACGCCTGGTAGACGGTGATCGTGGACGCCGTGTGCAGCGCGCGGATCCTGCGGTGCGGTTCTTCCATGGCGTACAGCGTGGGCGCGGTCGGCCCGGGTGACCACCGAATTTCGACCGACCGCTCGATCCAACAGCGCACGCCGGACCCAGGCAGCAGGCAGTCGCCCGTACGGGCCAAGTGGCGTCCGAGTTCGCCACTGCACCTGACAAGGCCGCAATCTGTGTTCCCTTCGACGGACTGCCCGACGAAGCCGACCGGTTCGTGCTCGTGGCCGCCGTCGACCCGGAGGCCGACCTCTCGGGTTTCACGGACGCTTGCATCCGCCTGCTCGACCCGGGGCTGGCGGAGCTGGGACGACTGGACGTTTCCGACGGCCGGCCGAACGAAACCGCCTTGGTGCTCGGCTCCTTCCGCCGAAGGGCGAACGGGGACTGGGACTTTGTCCTGGGCGGCAAGGGCTACCCGGGCGGCTTGGAAGAACTCGTTCAGGATTTCGGCATCGAGGTCGAGTAGCTCCACCCGGGAACCACAGCTGCTGAGTCGGCGATGCTCGAGGCAGAGCTCAGATGTTGCTCAGACCGCTTGTCCGGCGGCCGTCGTGCTGGTCAGCTCTACGCACGCCTGAGCGACACCGAGCGCTCATCGCCGAAGGGGGCCCCATGGACAGTGTTCGGCAGACTCCACCCGAAAGCCCTGCCCTGGTCAGGTGTGCGACTGTCGCCGCGTACGCCGTCGCCGCCGTGGTCCATCTCGTGGCGGCGGGACTGTTCATCGGCGGCGTGTTGTTGATCGTGCTCGGGTTCCGCACGGTGGTTCAGCCGATGTTGGGCTTGATACTGCTGGGCCTGGCTCTTCCGCTGTGCCCGCGCCCCGGCAGGCTGGATGCCGAACTGCCCACACTGCGGCGCGCGGACGCCCCGGTCCTGTTCGATCTGCTGGACCGGATGGCGGACACGACCGGGGCTCGGCGCTTCGACGCGATCCAGATCGGTCCGGAATTCGCCGTGTCCGTCACCCGCTACGGTGTACGCCGCAAGCGGTGCCTCGTCCTCGGCCTCCCGCTCTGGGCCGCCCAGCCCACCCAGCAGCCGATCGCCGCCATCGCCCACGCTCTGGGGCACCTCGCCGGTCACGATCTCCGGGACGACGCGTTCGTCGGCACCGCGCTCAAGTCCCTCGACGCTGCGGCCCGGACGATGCGCGCCAGGAGCAACCCGTACGTCACCTCGAGTGCCCCCGCCCATTCCTGGCAAGCGGGCAAAGTGGCGACGGGCGCAGGACGCTTCAACGCCCGTACCTGGACGAGCGAGTGGGTGCTCGGGATCCCGAGAGCGGCGGCGACCGCGACGGCCCGCCTGCTGCGCGGGCTCACCCTGCCGGTCGCACGCCGTGCGGAGTTCGACGCGGACGACGTGGCCGCCCGTACGGCTTCCACCGAGGCTGCCATTGCCGCGTTGCTGGACCGGCAGCTGGCGCGCGCGGTCGGCATGGAAGTGCATCGCCTGGCCATCCAGGCCCGGACGCTCACCGGCAACCGCTCCGCGACAGCCGCGCATGAGGAACTCTGGGACAAAGCCGCCCGCTATGCCGAGAGCCTGCGCGAACAGCGGGGCCGTGGCGAAGCCACCGATCCCGAGGACGTCGGGACCGTGGCCGGCACCGGCGGCCTCCCGTCCGGAACCCTGCGCATGGAACGGCTGGCCCGGGCTCCGAGGCGCAGCGCGACGGTCACGCTCGACGAGCCCGACCGAGACCGCATCGAGAAGGAACTCCGCCTTCCCGGACAGGCGCTGGCGCGCCAGGTCGTGCGTGATTGCGTCCCGCTGTCACGCTGAACGGAGGCGGTCAGGGCGGAAACAGCCATTCCATCGCGGCGAGGCTCTTGTCGACGTACTCGCCCCGCTCCGTCTCGATGCCGTACGCGAGGTCCTCGAAGACACCGCACCTGGCGTAGAACACGGCCCGCTCGCCGAGCGCCGCGAGGTCGTCGGCGTCGGTTCGACAGCTGTTGATGGCGGCGCGGGCGGCGGCAGGGCCGAGGTCGCGGTAGAGCAGCCCGAAGTCGTGGGCCGGATCGGCGACGGCCGCGTCGCTCCAGTCGATGACGCCTGTCACCGTCCATGTGTCGGGGTCGACGAGAACGTGTTCGATCCCCAGATCGTTGTGGGAGAACGCCGGGGTGTATGCGTCGTTCGGTGGTGCGGCCTCCAGGAACGCCTCGACGTACCGGCGGTGCGCCGCCGGTACGTGACCGGCTGCCGCCACGTAGTTCTCCGCGGCCTCGTCCCGCCACTCGGCCGGCGGCTGGTGGTCCGCGTCCACCAGGTCGGCGAACCGTTCGACCGGAACGGCGTGCAGCGCGGTGAGCAGTTCGCCGAGCGTGGCGGCGATCGACGTGCCGTGGACCGACCGCTGGTGCCGCGGCACGTCCAACAGTGGCGTACCGGGGAGCTTGCGGTAGGCCAGACATCCCTGCTCCACGTCCGTGAACGTCGGTTCGGGGACGGGCAGCGGCGAGATCTCGGCGACGGCGGCAAGCACACGGGCCTCGTGGCCCACCAGGGCGGCCCGCCTTGCCGGGTCGGGCTCCTTGCCGAAGCGCACGATCAGTTCGCCGTTGATCTCGTACGCCAGGTTGTCCAGACCCTCACCGAGCGGCACGACGGACTCGATCCGGTAGTCGAGCAGGTGCGTGGCCACGACGCGGCGGACGTCCGCGACGCGGTCGCGGCTGCGACTGGTCATCTGCCGACCCTATCAATCGCTCGCATGCGGCCGACGGTGGTCACCGGCCGGCCGCGCGGTCGCCGGCCGGTGCGGGCCTCCTGATATCCAGTCGCTCCGAGAGGGGAAGCGTCCTACCCTCGGCCCCATGAACAAGCCTCTCGTCGCCATCCTCAGCGGGGCCGGCGTCTCCACGGATTCCGGGATCCCCGACTACCGCGGCCCCAACGGGTTGTGGCGGCGGGATCCCGAGGCCGAGAAGCTTGTGACGTACGAGTACTACATGGGTGATCCGGAGATCCGGCGGCGGTCGTGGCAGATGCGGCGCAAGAACCGGGCGCTGACGGCCGAGCCGAACGCGGCGCATCTCGCCGTCGCCGAGCTGGAGCGGGCCGGGGTGCCGGTGCGGGTGATCACGCAGAACGTGGACGGGCTGCACCAGCTCGCCGGGCTGTCCGCCCGCAAGGTCATCGAACTGCACGGCACCGCGAGGAAGTTCGTGTGCACGAAGTGTCATGCGCGGGGGGCCATGGAGGACGCCCTGGCCCGGGTCGAGGCGGGGGAGGACGATCCGCCGTGCCTGGAGTGCGGTGGGATCCTCAAGTCGGCCACCGTGATGTTCGGCGAGCGTCTCGACCCGGTCGTGCTCGGTGACGCGCTCGCCATCACCAAGGCCTGCCAGGTGTTCATCGCCGTCGGCACCAGCCTCCAGGTGCAGCCCGCCGCCGGGCTCGCGGGGGTCGCCGCGGACCACGGGGCACGGCTGATCATCGTCAACGCCGAGCCGACGCCGTACGACGAGATCGCGGACGAGGTCGTGCGGGAGCCGATCGGGACGGCGCTGCCCGCGCTGTTGCGCGGGCTCGCCGGCGCGGACAGCCGAGCCTAGAAAAGGGCTGTTCCGCGTTCGAAGTCCAGCAGGCGCTGTTTGCGGTCCAGGCCGCCGCCGTAGCCGGTGAGACCGCCGCTCGCGCCGATGACGCGGTGGCAGGGGACGATGATGCCGATGGGGTTCTTGCCGTTGGCCAGGCCCACCGCGCGGGAGGCCTTGGGGTTGCCGAGGGCGTCGGCCAGTTCGCCGTACGTGCGGGTCTCGCCGTACGGGATGGCGCGCAGCCGCTCCCAGACGGTCTGCTGGAACGGCGTCCCGGCCAGGCGCAGTTCGAGGGTGAACTCCTTCAACTCGCCCGAGAAGTAGGCCTCCAGCTGTTCCTCGGGCTCGCCGAAGGCGGTGGCGTCGTGCGTGCCGAAGGACTCCTCGGGCGGGCGGTGGCGCTGCTCGGTCATGTAGAGGCCGCTCAGCACGCCGTTGTCGGCGACGAGCGTGAGGGGGCCGTACGGACTGTCGATGACGGTGTGGTGCCTGACGGGGCTCATGATGGATGTCCTTAAACGGGCAGGAAGTTGATCGGGTGGCTGTCCGTCGCCCAGAGGTACTGGACCGCGTAGGCCCGCCAGGGGCGCCAGGCCGCCGCGCGTGCGGTCAGCGCCGCCGAGGTCGAGGGCAGGCCCAACTCCTTTGCGGCACGGCGGATTCCGAGGTCGGTGGGGAGGAAGGCGTCGGGGTCTCCCAGGGCGCGCATGGCGATGACGTCGACCGTCCAGGGTCCGAAGCCGGGGAGGGCCAGCAGACGGTGCCTGGTCTCCTGCCAGTCGGTCTCCATGCCCAGATGGATCGACTCCTCCGCGAGTCCGGTGACGAGGGTGGTGAAGGTCGTACGGCGGGTACGGGGCATCGCCAGCGTCTCGGGGTCGAGGCCGGCCAGCGCCTCGGGTGACGGGAACAGGTGGGTGAGGCCGCCTTCGGGGTCGTCGACCGGTTCGCCGTGCGCGGTGACCAGCCGGGCCGCGTGGGTGCGGGCGGCGGCCGTGGAGACCTGCTGGCCGAGCACGGCACGTACGGCGAACTCCGCCTCGTCGACGGTACGGGGGACCCGCCGCCCCGGCGCCTTGTCCACGAGGGGCGCGAGGACCGGGTCCGTGCGCAGATGGTCGTCGACCGCGACCGGGTCGGCGTCCAGGTCGAGCATGCGGCGGCAGCGGCTGATGGCCACGGGCAGGTCGCGCAGATCGCTGAGGGTGAGGCGGCAGGCGATGTGGTCGGGCCGCGGGGTCAGCCCCACGATGCCGTGCCCGTACGGCATCCGCAGCGTGCGCCGGTAGGCACCGTCCCGCCACTCCTCCACCCCCGGCACCGCCGTCGCCGCCAGGTGGCCGAAGAGGTTGTCGGGGTTCAGCGGGGCGCGGAACGGCAGACGCAGGGTGAGGACGCCGGGCGTCAGGACGGCGGGCGTCCTCGGGTGGCGGGCGCGCAGTTCGCTCGGGGCGAGCGCGAAGACCTCGCGGACGGTGTCGTTGAAGGTGCGGATGGACGAGAACCCGGCGGCGAAGGCGATCTCCGCCATGGGCAGCGCGGTCGTCTCGATCAGCAGCCGGGCGGTCTGGGCGCGCTGCGCGCGGGCCAGGGCGAGCGGCCCGGCGCCCAGCTCGGCGAGCAGCTGGCGCTCGATCTGGCGGGGGCTGTAGCCGAGCCGGGCGGCCAGGCCGGGTACGCCCTCGCGGTCCACGACACCGTCGGCGACGAGCCGCATGGCGCGGGCGACCAGGTCGGCACGCTCGTTCCACTGCGGGGACCCGGGGCTGGTGTCCGGGCGGCAGCGCTTGCACGCCCGGAAGCCGGCCTGCTGGCAGGCGGCCGCGCTCGGGTAGAAGGTCATGTTCTCGGGCTTGGGCGGCACGGCCGGGCAGCTGGGCCGGCAGTAGATGCGGGTGGTCACGACGGCGGTGAAGAACCAGCCGTCGAAGCGCGCGTCCTTGGACTGGACGGCGCGTACACAGCGTGCCCGGTCGGTGTGCATCCCGTTGTTCGGCATGTGTCCAGCATCCGGCACCGGACGGGCCGGGGCTGGCGGGAATCCGACATCAGCGTCGGCTGTGCAGGAGTTCCGTGGATCACCGGGCGGGCGGGGGCCGTCCGGTCGGCTCAGCCCGCTCCCTCCTGGCGGGAGAGCAGTGACCAGATCACGAACAGGTCGATCGCGATCATGGTGATCGGCCAGAAGGCCGCGTAGGGCAGGAACAGGAACTGGGCGACGAGGCTGAGCGCGGCGAAGCAGATGCCCGCGATCCTGGCCCAGGCCATGCCCTTGAGCAGGCCTCCGCCGGTGACGGCCAGCAGCACTCCGATGATCAGGTGGATCCAGCCCCAGCCGGTGAGGTCCATCGCGTAGGCGTAGGCGCCGGTACGGACGAAGACGTCGTCCCGGGCGATCGCCGAGATGCCCTGGAGGGCGGACAGCACACCGCTGCACAGCATCAGGACACCGGCGAAGGTGACGCCGCCGCTGACCCAGCTGTCCCGCTCGTGCGGCTCGGCGGTGTCGTCCGGCGGCCGGTTCCAGGCGGCGCCGATCTCGTCGCCCCGGCCGCGGCCGGGACCGCCGCTCGGGTCGCCGGTGGGGTGGACGGGGTCCTGGCTCATGCGGTCGTCCTCTCGGGTCCCCCCTGATGCGGTCCCCCGTCGAACGGCGGTCCCTCCTCGGGCGGCGGCCCCCCGTCGGCCGGTGCCCGGCCCGCGCCGGCCTCGTCCAGGAAGTCGACGACGCACAGCGCGAAGAGCAGGGCGAGAGCGAGGCCGATGACGACCCAGCCGGTCGGGTACGACCACAGGACGTACGCCAGGACCGCCGCGGCGACCAGGATCCAGGTGATCCAGACACGAAAGCGGTGCACGAACGGCCCGACCGGCCCCGTACGCATCCCCGCGCGGTCGGCGGTGGTGCGGGCCGCGCCGATGCCGGAGTGCCAGAGCTGCCGTACGAGACCGGCGTGGCGCTGGGGTCCGGTCAGCCAGGCGGCGACGGCGATCACCACGCACAGGGCGACCACCGCGCGGACCGAGGTGCGCAGGAAGCGGGTGAGCGCGTCGTACACGGACGACGCGGCGGGCTGCGAGACACCGCTCGGCAGGTGGTCCAGGTAGACGACCCGGAAGACGCTCAGCGCGATGCCCAGCAGGAGCGTGGCGAAGGCGAAGCAGAGGGCCGCGACGATCAGGGCGCGGCGCCGGTGGGCGGCGAGCAGGACGCCCGCCGCGACCAGCAGCACCGCGAGGACGGGCAGCCAGTCACCGGCGATCTGGAGCAGCCGGAAGTAGGTCTTGACCTTGCCGATGTCCTTGGACTGGACGACGGTGATGTTGGTGTGGATCTCGGGGACCTTCCCCGCGACCGTCATGCCCGAGTCGACGAGGCGGGTCTTGACCTGGTCCACGACCGGCGCGAGGTCGATGGTGACCGCGTCGTTCTCCAGCTTCACCGCGCCGCCGCCGCTGCCCGTCAGCGCCTTGTCCAGACTGCTGTGGATCCTGCGGTTGGCCTCGGTCCAGATCCGGGCGAAGACGTCGGAGGCGGCGACCGCCTTCGCCTTGTCGTGGACGAAGCTGCTGACCGCGCCCTCCAGGGAGTTGCCCAGTTTCCCCAGCGCCTTCTCCAGCAGGGGCCGTTGGTCCGGAGCCGCCCCTTCCAGCAGCGCGGGCAGGTCGAGGTGCTGCATCACGGCGTCGGTGACCCGGTTGGCCACGGCGTTCTGGATGTCGGGGTCGGAGGCGAGCGGGGCGACCGTCTGCACATAGCGGTCCGTGTCGCCGACGACGCTGGAGGTCCAGGCGGCGAGCACGCCGAGCGGGGCGAGCAGACAGCCGAGGACGATCAGCACGGTGGCGACGAACGCGCGCGTCCGGTGGTGCGCCGGAGGCGGGGCGGATCGCCCCGCCTCCAGCGCCGCGATCCGCGAGCGCAGCTTGTCCAGTTCGGCGTGGGAGACGTCCGGACCGGGTCCGTCCCGGCCGGCTCCGGCCCTGCCCGGTCCACCGGGGTCGGGTCCGCCCCCGCCGGGTCCACCCCGGTCGGACGGGTCCGGGCCGGAGGCGGGACTGTCCGGCATGGCGGCCTCCCTCATCCATCGGTGCTGCGGGTCCGATGGATGCAAGGAGATCCCGTCCGAGCGGCGGCGGCGAGCGCTGCGGGCCGTCCGGGTGAACGGGCCCGCCGGGCCGTGGAGCGGGCCGTGGAGCGGGTCCCGGGGTGGGTCGTGAGGTGAGCCGCGGGGCGGGCCGTGGAGTGGGCCGTGGGGTCCGGGGTCACATATTGATCATGTGTCCGGCCAGGCCGTGCACCGCCTCCTTGACCGCCTCCCCGAGGGTCGGGTGGGCGTGCACGTTGCGGGCGACCTCGTGGACGGTCAGGTCCCACTGCTGGGCCAGGGTCAGCTCGGGCAGCAGCTCGGTCACGTCGGGACCGATGAGGTGACCGCCGAGCAGCTCGCCGTACTTCGTGTCGCTGATCAGCTTCACGAAGCCGGTGGTGTCGCCGAGGCCGTGCGACTTGCCGTTCGCGGTGAACGGGAACTTCGCCACCTTCACGTCGTAGCCCAGTTCACGGGCCTGGGCCTCGGTGTAGCCGAAGCTGGCGATCTGCGGCTGGCAGTAGGTGGCCCGCGGGATCATCACGTAGTCCAGTTCCATGGTCTCCGCGTCCGCGAGCGTCTCGGCGGCGATCACGCCCATCGCCTCGGCGGCGTGCGCGAGCATCAGCTTGGCGGTGACGTCGCCGATGGCGTAGATGTGCGGCACGGAGGTACGGCAGCGGCCGTCCACGTCGATGGCGCCGCGCTCGGTGACGTGCACCCCGGTGTTCTCCAGGCCGTAGCCGGTGACGTTGGGCGCGAAACCGATCGCCTGGAGGACCTTGTCGGCCTCCAGTACCTGCTGGGTGCCGTCCCTGCCGGTGACCGTGACCCGGACCTGCGGGCCCGACTCGTCGATCGACTCCACCCGGGTCGAGGTGAGCACGCCGATGCCCAGCTTGCGGTACTGCTTGGCGAGTTCGGCCGAGACCTCGACGTCCTCCAGGGGCGCGACACGGTCCAGGAACTCGACGACCGTCACCTTCACGCCGTAGTTGTGCAGGACGTAGGCGAACTCGATGCCGATGGCGCCGGCTCCCGCGATGACGATCGACTGCGGCAGTTCCTCGGCGAGGATCTGCTCCTCGTACGTCACCACCCTGGACGTGCGGCGGGTGCCGGGGAGCAGCCGGGGCGTGGCGCCGGTGGCGATGATGCAGTGCTCGAAGCCGAGCGTACGGACCTCTCCGTCGTACCCGGCGACCTGGAGGGTGTGCGCGTCGAGGAAGGTGCCGCGGCCGTCGAACTCGGTGATCTTGTTCTTCTTCATCAGGTAGTGCACGCCCTTGACGCGGCCGTCCGCGACCCGGCGGCTGCGCCGGAACGCCTCGCCGTAGTCGAACGAGACCTCGCCGTCGACCTTGATGCCGAAGGTCTTGGCCTCGCGGGTGACGATGTGCGCGAGTTCGGCGTTGCGCAGGAGGGCCTTGGTGGGGATGCAGCCCACGTTGAGGCAGACGCCGCCCCAGTACTTCTCCTCGACGACGGCGACCCGCTTGCCCAGCTGGGCCGCGCGCACCGCGGCGACATAGCCGCCGGGGCCCGCGCCGAGGACCACGACGTCGAAGCGATCGTCCTGCTCGACCATGAGGAATTCCTTTTCGGTCTCTTGAGTCTCTTCGTACTGCCCGTCGCACCGTCGCCGGAACGGCACGTCGGCCGGAGCGGGCGATGAGGTCTGCCCCTGCGCCTCACGGATTGTTTCGTCCCGGCCTCGTTCCCGCCACACGGTCCGGCGGCGCGCCGCGTGAGCGAATCGGTTCGAGCCGGTCGGCGGCGGGCGGGACGGACGGTGGCGCGCGCGACGGACCGGGTGAGCGCGGGGGGGCCGTGCGGGCCGGGGCGGGCCCTGGGCGCGGTCGGCGCGGAGCGCGGCCGGGGCCGGGGCCGGGGCCGGGGCCGGTCAGTAGACGTCGCGGACGTAGCGCTTGTCGGCGGCGAGTTGCTTGACGTAGGCCGCCGACTCGGCCTCGCCGAGTCCGCCGTGGACGGCGGCGATGTCCCGCAGGGCCTGGTCGACGTCCTTCGCCATGCGTGAGGCGTCGCCGCAGACGTAGAAGCGGGCGCCGTCCTGGAGCCAGGACCACAGCTGGGGTCCGTGCTCGCGCATCCGGTCCTGTACGTAGACCTTGGCGCGCTGGTCTCGGGAGAAGGCGGTGTCCAGTCGGGTGAGGGTGCCGTCGGCCCGGAAGGCGGCCAGTTCCTCCTCGTAGTAGAAGTCGGTGGCGCGGTGCTGCTCGCCGAAGAAGAGCCAGTTGGGGGCCCGGTGGCCGACCGCGCGGCGCTCCTCCAGGAAGCCGATGAAGGGGGCGACACCGGTGCCGGGGCCGATCATCACGGCGGGGGTGCCGGGATCGGCGGGCGGGCGGAAGTGCGGTGCGCGCTGGACGTGGACCGGCACGGGGGTGCCGGGCTCGGCGTCGGCGAGGAACGGGGAGCAGACGCCGTGGCGGGGGCGGCCGTGCAGGTTCTCGTACCGGACGACGGAGACCGTCAGGGAGACCAGGTGCGGGTCGGTGAGCGGGCTGGAGGAGATGGAGTACAGGCGCGGTTGCAGCCGGCCGAGGACCCCGGCCCACTCCTGCGCCCCGGCCCGGACGCCGAACTCGGCGACCACGTCGACGGCTTGCCTGCCCCAGGACCACTTCGCCAGCTCGCCCTTGTTGTCCGGGCGCAGCAGTCGCTTCAACTCCCGCGGGTCGCGGGCGCGTTCGGCGACGAAGCGGAGCAGGTCCGGGGTGATGCGGGTGATGTCCAGATGCCGCAGCAGGGCTTCGCCGAGGGGCGTCTCGCCCAGGCCGTCGAGGTGCACGGCCGTGTCCGCGGCGGGCGTGCCGAGCGTGTCGTCCGGGCCGGAGACGGTGCCGTCCAGGCCGGTGACGGACAGCCATTCCCGTACCAGAGCAGGGGAGTTGAGCGGGCGGACGCCGAGGGCGTCGCCCGTCTCGTAGACGAGCGGGGTCTCGCTGTCGCGGGTGTCGAAGGTGAAGCGCCGCACCTCCTTGTCCGAACCCGGGCGGCTGAGCAGGCGGTTGCCGGTGAGACGGGCGGTGACCGGGGCGGGCCGTCGGGGGCGGGGGGCGGCCGGGACGGAGGCGGTGGGGACGGGTGCCGTGGTCGTGGGGGCCGGGGACGCGAGGGCGGGGGCCGGACCCGCGGAGGCGAGGGCGGCGAGTACCTGGTCCAGCCAGGCCTCGGCGCTGCTCTCGAAGTCCGGTTCGCAGTCCGTGCGCGGGGCGAGGCGCAGCGCGCCCAGCTCGTCCATCCGCAGGTCGAGCCGTCGGCCGTGCCCGCAGAAGTCGTCGTACGAGGAGTCCCCGAAGGCGAGCACGGCGTAGCGGCGCCCCTCCAGGCGCCCGGCGTCGGGGGCGGTGAGGCTGTCCCAGAAGCCGGTGCCGTTGTCGGGGGCGTCGCCGTCGCCGAACGTGCTGGTGATCAGCAGGAGGTCGGCGTCGGACGGGAGTGCGCCGGGGTCGGTCTCGTCCATGGCAACGAGGGACGCGGTGTGACCGCCCGCGGTGAGCCGGTCCGCGGTGGCGGCGGCGAAGTCCTCGGCGTTCCCGGTCTGCGAGGCCCACAGGATCAGCACCTCGCGGGCCGGGGCCGGCGGGGCGGGGAGCTCCGGCGCGGCCGCGGCCGCGGACCGCGAGTACATGCCGGCGAGGGTGCCGTTGACCCACAGGGCGTGTTCGGGGGTGAAGGGCGCGTCCGGCGGAAGCACCGGGACGCCGGGCGTGCCGGAGGGGATCCCGGCGAGGAAGCCGGTGAGGTACAGGCGCTCGCGCTCGGAGAGCACCGGCGGCGGTGCGGGGGCGAGACCGAAGGGGGACGCGGACGCGGCGAGGGCGGTGGTGGCCGGGCCCTCGGTGGTGGCGTCGGGGGCCGGGACGGTGGCCGTCGCACCTCCGGCGGTCGCGACGGCGGTCGGCGTCTGCACGGTGACGGGGGTGGACACCCTGGTGAGGGACACCGCGCACACCTTGAACTCGGGCTGGAAGGAGAGCGGGTCGACGGCGTCGCTCGTCACGGCGTTGACGCTGAGGTACTCCCCGAACAGGTCGTTCCAGTGGAACGGCGCGAAGCACGCCCCCGGCAGCACCCGGTCGGTGACCACCGCGGGCAGCACCGCGCGGCCCCGGCGCGAGGCGACCTCCACCGAGTCGCCGTCGGCGATGCCCAGTGCGGCCGCGTCCTCGGGATGCACCTCCACGAACGGTCCGGGGTCGAGCCTGTTCAGCTTGGCCACCTTCGCCGTCTTGGTCAGCGTGTGCCACTGGTGCTGGAGCCGGCCGGTGTTGAGGAGGAACGGGTAGTCGTCGTCCGGCAGCTCGGCGGGCGGGAGGTGCGGGCGGGCGTGGAAGACGGCGCGGCCGCTCGCGGTGGGGAAGGTGAGCGTGCCGTCCTCGTTCACGTAGCGGACGGGGTTGCGGTCGGGGCCGTCGGCGGTGGCGGCCGGCCACTGCACGGGGGTGGAGCGCAGCCGCTTGTAGCTGACTCCGCGCAGGTCGTAGCCCGTCTGCGGGTTCCAGGCCCGCTTGATCTCCTCGAAGATCTGCTCGGCGTCGGTGTAGCCGAACGCGTCCTCGTAGCCCATCGCGCGGGCCACGGCCGCGATGATCCGCCAGTCGGCCGTGGCCTCGCCCGGCGGGTCGGCGGCGGGCTGGGCGAGGGTGAGGTTGCGCTCGCTGTTGATCAGGACGCCCTCGGTCTCGGTCCACAGGGCGCCGGGCAGGACGACGTCGGCGTACGCGTTCGTCTCGGTGTCGGTGAAGACGTCCTGGGTGACGACGAACTCGGCGGCCTCCAGTCCTTCGATGACCGTCCTGCGGTTGGCGACGGAGGCGACCGGGTTGGTGCAGATGATCCAGCAGGCCTTGATCTCGCCGTCGGCCATCTTCCGGAACATCTCGACCGTGCCCTTGCCGACGCCGTCCGCCCGGATCGTGCCCGGCGGCAGCTCCCACAGTTCCTCGACGAAGGCGCGGTCGGCGTCGACGAGCACGGACCGCTGGCCCGGGAGCCCGGGGCCCATGTAGCCCATCTCCCGGCCGCCCATGGCGTTGGGCTGGCCGGTCAGGGAGAAGGGGCCGCTGCCCGGACGGCAGATCGCGCCGGTCGCCAGGTGCAGGTTGACCAGGGCGTTCGTGTTCCAGGTGCCGTGGGTGGACTGGTTGAGGCCCATCGTCCAGCAACTGGTCCACTCCCCCGCCTCGCCGATCAGCCGGGCGGCCTCCCGCAGGTCGTCCTCCGCGACGCCGGTGAGTTCGGCGACGGTGGCCGGCGGGTAGTCGGCGAGGAACTCGGGCATCGCCTCCCAGCCCTCGGTGTACGCGGCGACGAACGCGGGGTCGGTGTGGCCGTTCGCGTGCAGCAGGTGCAGCAGACCGTTCAGCAGCGCCAGGTCCGTACCCGGCTTGACCTGGAGGAACAGGTCGGCCTTGGCGGCGGTCGCGGTGCGTCGCGGGTCCACGACGATGAGCTTGGCGCCCGCCGACTTCACCCGGTCCATCATGCGCAGGAAGAGGATGGGGTGGCAGTCGGCCATGTTCGAGCCGATGACGAGGAAGACGTCCGCCAGATCGAGGTCCCGGTAGGAGCCGGGCGGGCCGTCCGCGCCGAGCGACAGCTTGTAGCCGGTGCCGGCGCTGGCCATGCACAGCCGGGAGTTGGACTCGATCTGGTTGGTCCGCAGGTAGCCCTTGGCCAGCTTGTTCGCCAGGTACTGCGCCTCCAGGCTCATCTGCCCGGAGACGTAGAGGGCGACCGCGTCGGGCCCGTGCTCGTCGACGATCGCCCGCAGCCGCCGCGCGGTCTCGGCTATCGCCGCGTCGACGGGCGCGGGCTCCGGCTCCTGCCCGCGGTCCGACCGCACCAGGGCCGTGGTCAGCCGCCCGGGGGCGGACAGCAGGTCGGCCGTGGTGGCGCCCTTGGTGCACAGCCGGCCGAAGTTCGCGGGGTGCTCCTTGTCGCCGGACGCCTTCAGGACCGTGCGACGGCCGTCCGGGCCGCGGCCGACGTCGAGGACCATGCCGCAGCCGACACCGCAGTACGAGCAGACCGTCCGCACCTTCGACGTGCTTGCGTTCCGCGAGTCCGGCGCGGTCACGGGCGCCCCCTCTCCGATGATCGGCCTGGCTTCGACCTTCCGTGACCGTACGAAGAGCGGATTACACGCACGTCTCGTGGGCTGATCACCGGGGGTTAATCCCGGCGCACACACGGGCGGCGGCCGCTGTGAGCGGGCGCCGGGCCCTGCCGTCACCCGACCTGCGCTCCAGGTCAGGGCCCCTGGCCGAGGTCGGCGGCCGCGGCGAACGCGTCGTACGCGCTCTCGTCGAAGAGGACGAAGCGGACCTCCTCCACCGAGGTGTCGGTGGTGCGCACGGTCTCCACCGCGATCCGGGCGCCGTCGTCCATCGGCCAGCCGTAGATGCCGGTGGACACGGCCGGGAACGCGACGGTACGGGCCCCGAGCTCGTCGGCCACCCGCAGTGACTCGCGGTAGCAGGAGGCCAGCAGCGCCGAGCGGTCCTCGCCGGCCGACCAGACCGGGCCGACGGTGTGGATCACCCAGCGGGCGTCCAGTTCGCCCGCGGTGGTGGCGACCGCCTGGCCGGTGGGCAGGCCCTTGCCGTAGTGGGAGGCGCGCAGCCGTCGGCAGTCCTCCAGGATCGCGGGGCCGCCCCGCCGGTGGATGGCGCCGTCGACGCCACCGCCGCCGAGCAGCGAGGAGTTCGCGGCGTTGACGACGGCGTCGACGGACTGCCGGGTGATGTCGCCCCTGACGAGCGTGATCGTGGTCATGCCCGCCTCTATACCAGCTCGGTCGCCGGACGCGGTCGCGCACACGGGCGTGCCGGGAGAGGCGGGCCCGTCAGGGCTGTTGCCGCAGCCTGCGCCAGACGGCCTTCGCCGCGTTGTGCCCCGACATGCCGTGCACGCCGGGGCCCGGCGGGGTGGCCTGGGAGCAGATGAACACGGCCGGGTGCGGGGTGTTGTAGGGGCGCAGCGACAGTCTCGGACGCAGCATGATCTGGAGTCCGGAGGCCGCGCCGGTGGCGATGTCGCCGCCGACGTAGTTGGCGTTGCGCGCGGCGAGTTCGCGCGGTCCGGCGACGGCGCGGGCGAGGACGCGATCGCGGAAGCCCGGGGCGAAGCGCTCCAGTTGGCGTTCCATGGCGTCCGTGAGGTCGCCGGTCCAGCCGTTGGGCACATGGCCGTAGGCCCAGAAGACCTGCTTGCCCGCCGGGGCCCGGCCGGGGTCGACGACACTGGGCTGCACCGTGATCATGAACGGTCTCTCCGGTGCGCGGCCCTCCCGGGACGCCGCGCGCAGCGCCGCGCCGATCTCCGCGCTGTCCGCGCCGATCTGTACGGTCCCGGCGACCCGCGCCTGCGGTGCGGTCCACGGGACCGGTCCGTCCAGTGCGTAGTCGATCTTGAAGACGCCGGGCCCGTACCGGTATCCCTCGTAGATATTGCCGAGGCCCGCGATACGGGCCAGCGCGGTGGGCGAGGTGTCGAAGACGTACGCGCGGGCGGGCGGCAGGTCGTCGAGCCGCTTGACCTCGTAGTCGGTGTGCACGGTGCCGCCGAGGTCGCGCAGGTAGGCGGCGAGGGCGTCGGAGACGGACTGGGAGCCGCCCCGGGCCACGGGCCAGCCGCGGGCGTGGGCGGCGAGGGCGAAGACCATGCCGACGGCCCCGGTGGCCACGCCGTCCAGCGGGGCCATGACATGCGCGACGAGACCCGCGAACAGGGTCTTGGCCCGCTCGTCGTGGAAGCGGCGGGTCAGCCAGTCGGACGGAAGCAGGCCGACGAGTCCGAAGCGGGCGAGCGTGACCGGGTCGCGGGGCAGCGCGGACAGCGGCAGGGACATGAAGTCGCGGACGAGGCCGTCCCACCGGGGCAGGAACGGCTCGACGAGTCTGCGGTACGCACCCGCGTCGCGCGGCCCGAAGGAGGCGGCGGTCTCGGCGACCGAGCGGGACAGCACGGCGGCGGTGCCGTCGGGGAAGGGGTGTGCCATGGGCAGCTCGGCGTGGAGCCATTCCAGGCCGTAGCGTTCGAGCGGCATCGCCCGGAAGGCCGGGGAGTTGATGCCGAGCGGGTGCGCCGCCGAACAGGGGTCGTGCCGGAAGCCGGGAAGGGTGAGCTCCTCGGTGCGGGCTCCGCCGCCCACGGTGTCACGCGCTTCGAAGAGGGCCACGGAGAAGCCGCGGCGGGCCAGCTCCACGGCAGCGGTCAGCCCGTTCGGCCCCGCACCCACCACGACCGCATCGAGCATCGACGGCACCTTCGGACTCCTTCGTCAGCCGACGGCCACTGGGCATCAGGATATGCCGGGGGTCCGACAGCCTTCACGGCGCGGGTGGGATCGACGGGGTGACGTGGCGGGTGCGGCACCGGCGCCGGACCGGGCTCGGCGGGCCGTGCACCGGTCACCGGCACGGGCGCCCGCACCGGCGCCGGGACCGGGACCGGACACCTGGTGCGGGCTCCCGCACGTGCCCCGTCATCGGGCCCCGGTCAGGCTCCGCCCGCCAGGAGGCCGCGCACCCGCCGGGCCGTGGCCGCGTCCCGCGCCGCCGTGAACGGCAGGGTGTTGCCGCCGGTGACCCGGAACGGCTCGCCGGTGAGGGTCAGGTGGGCGCCGCCCGCCTCCTCGACCAGGAGCAGACCGGCCGCGTGGTCCCAGGCCAATTCCCATGAGAAGGCCGTTGCGTCCAACTCGCCGCGGGCCACGGCGAGATACTCCAGACCCGCCGAACCGCAGGGGCGCGGTGCGACCCCGTCCGCCCACAGGCCCAGCAGGGCGCGCTTCTGTTCTTCGGTGGTGTAGTCCGGGTGCGAGGTGGCGATCTCCAGGTCCCGACCGGGTGCGGGCGGCCCGGCGAACAGCCGCTCGCCGTCGAGGAAGGCGCCACCGCCCCTTACGGCCGTGGCCAGTTGGCCCCGGGCGGGCGCGTAGGTCCAGGAGGCGAGCGTGGTGCCGCGGTGCACGAGCGCGACCAGGGTGCAGAAGCCGTCGTCGCCGTGGACGAACTGCCGGGTGCCGTCGACCGGGTCGACGATCCAGACCGGCACGTCACCCTGTATCGCGTCGTAGATCGCGGGGTCGGCGTCCACGGCCTCCTCGCCGACCACGACGGAGCCGGGCAGCAGGGCCGCGAGTTCCTTCGTCAGGTGGCGCTCGGCGTTGCGGTCGGCGTCCGTGACCAGATCGTGCGGGCCGCTCTTCTGGCCGATCTCGCTCGCGCCGAGCCGACGGAAGCGCGGCATGATCTCGGCGGCGGCCGCTTCGCGGATCGCCTGTTCGACGTCGACGGAGCGGCGGGCGAGAAACTCGTCGATGGTTTCCGTGTCTTGAATCATGCCTCCATAAGACCATGTACCACTGACAATCCCCGCCGGTCCGGTGTACGGCAGGTGGAATCACCATGAATACCCGGTTCCGCTTCCCGGCCGTCGCCTCCGCGGCCCACTCCGCTCACACGCCCCGCGCCCCGCCGCGGCCCACCGTGGCTCGGCTCCGACCGTCTCAGCGCCCGACCGCGTACCCCTGCATCCCCCGCGGGTTCGCCGCCGCCGACAGGATCCCGGTCTCCGGGTCCCGGGCGACCGCGCACAGCCGGCCCTCGGACCAGGCGTCGGCGACGGTCACGTCATGGCCGCGCCGCCGCAGCCCCTCGACGACCCCGGCGGGCGTCCGGGACTCCACGGTGACGCTGCCCGGCCGCATTCCGCGCGGGTAGAAGGAGCCGGGGAAGGCGTCGTTGTGCCAGTTCGGGGCGTCGATCGCGCCCTGGAGGTCGAGACCGCCGCGCACCCGCCCGCGCAGCGCGACGGCGAGGAAGAAGTGCAGCTGCCACTGGTCCTGCTGGTCGCCGCCGGGCGTGCCGAACGCCATGACCGGGACCCCGTCCCGCAGGGCGAGCGACGGTGTGAGCGTGGTGCGGGGGCGGCGGCCCGGGGTGAGGGAGTTGGGCAGCCCCTCCTCCAGCCAGGTCATCTGGAGCCGGGTGCCGAGCGGGAAGCCCAGCTCGGGGACGACCGGGTTGGACTGGAGCCAGCCGCCGCTGGGCGTGGCGGCGACCATGTTGCCCCAGCGGTCGACCACGTCCAGGTGGCAGGTGTCGCCCCGGGTGGCGCCGTCCGCACGCACCTCCGGTTCCGCCCCTGCCGCGACCGTCGGCTCGCCCGCGCCCATCGGGTTGAAGCCGGGGCCGTCGGCCGCCACCCGGTGCGCCTGCGCGCTCAGCCGCGGGGTGCGGCCGCCGGGACTGCCGGGCCGCAGCTCGTACGAGGCCTTGTCGCCGACGAGTTGCCGCCGTCCCGCGTTGTACGGCGCGGACAGCAGGTCGTCGAGCGGCACCTCGGCCGCGTCCCCGTACCAGGCCTCGCGGTCGGCCATGGCGAGCTTGCAGCCCTCGACCAGCAGATGGACGTACGCCTCGGATCCGTAGGGGGGCAGCTCGGGCGGGAGCAGGGCGAGCTGCTGGAGGAAGGCCGGGCCCTGGCTCCAGGGGCCGGCCTTGCACAGGGTCCAGCCGTTCCAGTCGTAGGTCACCGGTGTCTCGTAGGACGCGGACCAGCCGGCCAGGTCGGCGGCCGTGAGGGTGCCGGTGTGGTGCCCGCCGCTGGTGTCCAGGGTGGGCCGCCGCGCCTGCCGCACCAGCGCCTCGGCGACGAAACCGGTGCGCCACACCTCGCGCGCCGCCTCGATCTGCGCCTCCCGGTCGCCCGCCCCCGCGACCTCGGTGAGCAGCCGCTCCCAGGTCGCGGCCAGGGTGGGGTTGCGGAACAGTTCGCCCGGCCGCGGGGCCCGGCCGCCCGGCAGATAGACGTCCGCCGACGAGGTCCACTCGGTCTCGAACAGTTCCCGGACGGTCTCGACGGTCCCCCCGACCTTGTCCACGGGCGCGTGCCCGTCGCGGGCGTAACCGACGGCGTACTTCAGGACGTCCGCGAGGTGCTTGGTGCCGTGGTCGCGCAGCAGCAGCATCCAGGCGTCGAACGCGCCGGGGACGGCGGCGGCCAGCGGTCCGGTGCCGGGGACGAGATCCAGCCCGAGTCCCCGGTAGTGCGCGACGGTGGCCCCGGCCGGTGCGACGCCCTGTCCGCACAGCACGCGCACCTCGCCGCCCGCCGGGGCGAGCAGGATCGGCACCTCGCCCGCGGGCCCGTTCAGGTGCGGTTCGACGACGTGCAGCACGAAGGCGCCGGCCACGGCGGCGTCGTAGGCGTTGCCGCCGTCCTCCAGGACGGCCATCGCCGACTGCGAGGCCAGCCAGTGGGTGGACGACACCATGCCGAAGGTGCCCTGAAGGGTGGGTCGGGTGGTGAACATGGGGCCCCTCGTCTCACGGTCCGCGCACGACGGCCGAGGCGGTCCGCGCCGTGGCCCCGTCTCCCCCGAGGACGCCGGGGAGCCGGTGCCGCGGCCGTCACGGCCGCTCCGTCCGCTTCCCGGGAGTCTATCGACGCGCCGCGCCGCCACCGGGGCCATGTCGTCCGCCGCCGGCCCGGCACGCCCCCGGCCGCCCGGTCCGGCCACCCGCCCCCGGTCCCGCCGTCCCGATGCCGCCGCCCTGTCCCGGTAGCCGCCACCCGCACCGTGCCAGCCCATCCGACACCTTCAACGCCCTTGCCCCAAAAGCCCGTTCGGGTCAGCATCCCGGGCGTCCGACGTACCCGCGCACGGCGTCGTGCGGCACCGCGATCGGCGCCGTCGCGAACGGAGCGGCTCGGCCGAAGGGTTCGGCGCGGCCCGCGACGAGGCGCGCCACCGGGGGGACAAATCGCCGCACACGTCTCAGGAGTTACCGGTTGCTGTGACCGGTCGTGCACGCAGCGAGTTCGCACTTCCACCCCACAGACAGACGTGTGACACTGGCGTCCCGTTCGCAGTGTGGACCCCCCTCCGCACCCACCCCCACGAGAAGTGCGCCTTGCGTTCACTGCCCCTGCCGCTCGCCCTCACCGCGCGTCTGTCGCCGGTCGTCGTGCTCGCCGCCGCCGGCTGGTCGCTGACGTCCGGACCGTTCGCGCCGACACCGACGGCCGGACAGGAGTCGGCCTCGACGACGCCCGGCTCGTCGGCCTCCGGATCCTCCTCGTCGGACGGATCCGGGTCGGGTTCGGGTTCGGGGTCGGGCTCGGGATCGGGTGCTGCCGTGAAGGCGTACGCCGCCGCGCCCACGCCGTGCACGAGCGTGGCAGTGAAGACGATCGAGTCGCTGGTGCCGGGTGCCAAGACGGACGGCAAGGAGATCCCTTCGACGGACACCAAGGCGCGCCGGACCTGCTCCTGGAACGCGCTGAAGGGGTTCGACTACCGGTGGCTCGACGTCTCCTTCGAGGTGCTGGACTCGGAGCAGGCGGCGGAGAAGACCTACAAGGAGCGGATCACGGAGAAGAGCGGCGGCGGGGCCGTGCCGGGTCTCGGTGACAGCGCGTACTCGATCGTGAACCTCACCACCGAGGACAAGCAGCAGACGCGCGAGGGCGAGGTGATCGTCCGCTCGTCCAACGCGCTGGTGGTCGTCACCTACAACGGCAGCGACTTCGAGACGAAGAAGGCGCCGAGCACGGACGAGATCAACAAGGGCGCCATCAAGGCGGCCAAGGACGCGATGGCGACGCTGGCGGGCGGCGTCAAGAGCTGAGCCCCGGCCGCCCGCCGGCCGTGTGTCACACCGTGTTCCGCTCCCGTCCGCTCAGCAGCGTCAGGGCCACGTAGAGCACCATCGAGGTGCCGAGGCCGACCGCCCAGCCGTAGTCCGCGAGGGGTTCCAGCGCCGGGACGGGCCGCCCGTCGATCAGCGGTCTGAAGCTCGCGCCGCCGATCGCCAGGACCCCGCCGATCGCGAAGGCGACGACGGCCCGCCAGTTCCAGCCGCCGTCGTACCAGTAGCGGCCGCCCGTGGTGTACAGGTCGGCGAGGTCGAGCCGGCCGCGGCGCAGGATCCAGTAGTCGGCGATGAGGATTCCGGCGACCGTGCCGAGCAGCCCGCCGACCAGGCCGAGCCAGGTGAAGATGTAGCCCTGGGGGTCGGAGTACAGCTTCCAGGGGAAGATCAGCACGCCGAGGACGCAGGTGGCGAGGGCGCCGGTGCGGAAACTGATCCTGCGGGGCGCGATGTTGGAGAAGTCGAAGGCCGGGGAGACCAGGTTGGCCGCGATGTTCACGGACAGGGTCGCCACCAGCACGGTGACCAGCGCGTAGAGCAGGCCCACGACGTTGTCGGTCTTGGCGGCCAGCTGTACCGGGTCCCAGACCGCCTCGCCGTAGACGGCCTGCGAGCCGGAGGTGACCAGCACCGACAGGAACGCGAACAGGGTCATGGTCGTGGGCAGGCCGAGCGCCTGGCCCCAGGTCTGGGCCTTCTGGCTCCTGCCGTAGCGGGTGAAGTCGGGGATGTTCAGCGACAGCGTGGACCAGAAGCCGATCATGCCCATGAGCGAGGGGGCGAACAGCTTCCAGAAGTCGGCGCCCCAGCCCAGCTTCGACGGCTGGTCGAAGAGCGGGCCGAAGCCGCCCGCCTTGCTGCTCATCCACCACAGCATCACGAACGCGCCGACGAGCACGAAGGGCGCCGCCCAGTTCTCGAAGCGGCGGATGGTCTCCATGCCCCTGTAGATGACGGCCACTTGGATCGCCCAGAAGATCGCGAACGACAGCCACATGGTCCAGGGGTGGCCGCCGAACCGCGAGGCGTCGGCCCAGCCGTCGCCGATGAGCTTCCCGGCGAGGAAGAAGATCGCCTCGCCGCCGATCCAGGTCTGGATGCCGAACCAGCCGCAGGCCACCAACGCCCGTACGACAGCGGGGAGGTTGGCGCCGCGCACCCCGAAGGAGGCGCGGGCGAAGACCGGGAAGGGGATGCCGTACTTCGGTCCCGCGTGCCCGGTCAGCAGCATCGGCACCAGCACGATCAGATTGGCCAGGGCGATGGTGAGCACCGCCTGCTTCCAGTCCATGCCGACCGCGATGAGACCGGAGGCGAGCGTCCAGGAGGCCGTGTTGTGGGCCATGCCGACCCACAGCGCGGAGAAGTTGTACGTGGTCCAGGTGCGCTTCTCGACGGGGACCGGCAGCAGGTCCTCGTTGGCGTACGGGCCACTGGGCGGCGGCGAGCCGGGGGCGAGCTCCACCCGGCCGTCGGGGAGGGCGACTTGGGAGGTCGGCGGTATGTCCGCGGGGGCGATGTCGGTCATGGGCAGGCCAATCGGGGAGACGGGACGGGAGAGGCCGTGCGGGTGAAGCCGAGGGGGGTGCGCCCCGAAGACGGATGGCTCGGAGTGCCCTGGGCCCCCTTCCCAGGACGGCGGGAAGGGGGAGTCTCACAAGGGGGGTCAGCCGTTGAGGGCCGGGATCACCTTCGATCCGTAGGCGTCGATCACGGCCTCCTGCGCGTCGTGCATGTCGTAGACGGCGAACTGGTCGACGCCCAGGGCGCGCAGCGCGTTCAGCTTCTCGATGTGCTTCTCGACCGGGCCGATCAGACAGAACCGGTCGACGATCTCGTCGGGCACGAACCGGGTGTCGGGGTTGCCGCTGCGCCCGTGGTGCGCGTAGTCGTAGCCCTCGCGTGCCTTGATGTAGTCGGTGAGTTCGTCGGGGACGGCCGCCGAGTGCTCGCCGTACTTGGCGACCAGGTCGGCGACGTGGTTGCCGACCATCCCGCCGAACCAGCGGCACTCGTCGCGGGCGTGGGCGAGCGCCTCGGGCGAGTCGTCCTCGGTGACGTAGGCGGGTGCGGCGACGCAGATCTTCACCTCGGACGGGTCGCGCCCGACGGCGACGGCCGCGTCCCGCACCGCCTTGACCATGTACTCGGTGAGGTAGAGGTCGGCGAGCTGGAGGATGAACCCGTCGGCCTCCTCGCCGGTCATCTTCAGCGCCTTGGGGCCGTACGCGGCCATCCAGACCGGGAGTTCGGCGCCCGGCCTGATCCACGGGAACTTCACGACCGTGCCTCCGAGGTCGGCCTCCTCGCCCCGGCCCAGCGCGCGGATCACCTTCATCGCCTCGCTTATACGGGCGAGGGTGTTGGGCTTGCGGCCGGCGACGCGCATCGCGGAGTCGCCGCGGCCGATGCCGCACACCGTGCGGTTGCCGAACATGTCGTTGAGGGTGGCGAAGGTGGAGGCGGTGACCTCCCAGGTGCGGGTGCCCGGGTTGGTGACCATCGGGCCGACCGTCAGCTTCGTCGTGGCGGCGAGGATCTGGCTGTAGATGACGAACGGCTCCTGCCACAGCACGGCGGAGTCGAAGGTCCAGCCGTACGCGAAGCCGTTGCGCTCGGCGCGCTT
Source organism: Streptomyces sp. NPDC104096 (assembly GCF_055584385.1). Classification (NCBI taxonomy): domain Bacteria; kingdom Bacillati; phylum Actinomycetota; class Actinomycetes; order Kitasatosporales; family Streptomycetaceae; genus Streptomyces; species Streptomyces sp. NPDC104096. The sequence continues at coordinate 219,082 of NZ_JBVJMD010000008.1, read as the reverse complement.
CATCAGGCTGATGACCCGCGAGGCGGGCGGGTCCGTCTGGAGGACGAGTCCGAAGTCCATGTGCGCCACTCCTAGTTGAGGTACTGACAGGTGGAGCGGGGGGTGTAGACCCCGTGCCCGGCGTGCCCGGTGTACTCCCGCTCGTCGATGACGACCCGGCCGCGCGAGAGGACCGTCTCGACCCGGCCGGTCAGGCGCCTGCCCTCGTAGGCCGAGTAGTCGACGTTCATGTGGTGCGTCGCGGCGGAGACGACCTGCTCGGCGTGCGGGTCGTAGACGACCACGTCGGCGTCGGCGCCCGGGGCGATGGTGCCCTTCTTCGGGTACATGCCGAACATGCGGGCCGGGGTGGCGCAGGCGATCTCGATCCAGCGGCGGCGGGAGATGTGCCCGTCGACGACGGCCTGGTGGAGCAGGTCCATCCGGTTCTCCACGCCCGGCAGACCGTTGGGGATCTTGGAGAAGTCGCCCCGGCCGAGCTCCTTCTGGCCCTCGAAGCAGAAGGGGCAGTGGTCGGTGGAGACCACCTGGAGGTCGTTGGTGCGCAGGCCCTTCCAGAGCGCCGCCTGGTGGTCCTTGGGCCGCAGGGGCGTGCTGCACACGTACTTGGCGCCCTCGAAGTCGGGCTCCGCGAGGTTGTCCGTGGACAGGAAGAGGTACTGCGGGCAGGTCTCGCCGAACACGTTCAGGCCCTCGTCGCGGGCCCGGGCGAGCTCGGCGACGGCCTCCTGCGCCGAGACGTGCACGACGTACAGCGGGGCGCCGGCGACCTGCGCGAGCCGGATGGCGCGGTGGGTGGCCTCGGCCTCCAGGAGCGCCTTGCGCACCTCGCCGTGGTAGCGGGGGTCGGTCTCGCCGCGCGCCAGGGCCTGTTCGACCAGGACGTCGATGGCGATGCCGTTCTCGGCGTGCATCATGATCAGTCCGCCGTTCTCGGCGGAGCGCTGCATGGCGCGCAGGATCTGGCCGTCGTCGCTGTAGAAGACGCCGGGGTAGGCCATGAACTGCTTGAAGGAGGTGACGCCCTCCTCGACCAGCAGGTCCATCTCCTTGAGCGTCTCCTGGTTCACATCGGAGACGATCATGTGGAAGCCGTAGTCGATGGCGCAGTTGCCCTCGGCCTTCGCGTGCCAGGCGTCCAGGCCCTCGCGCAGGGAGTGCCCGACGCTCTGCACCGCGAAGTCGACGATCGTCGTGGTACCGCCCCAGGCGGCGGCCCGGGTGCCGGTCTCGAAGGTGTCCGAGGCGAAGGTGCCGCCGAACGGCAGCTCCATGTGGGTGTGGGCGTCGACCCCACCCGGGATGACGTACTTCCCGGTGGCGTCGATGGTCCGCTCGGCCGTCCAGGCCTGGGCGGCCGCGGTGTTGGAGGCGGCGAGGGCGGCGATCCGGCCGTCCTCGATCAGTACGTCGGCGTGGATCTCGTCGGACGCGGTGATGACGAGGCCACCACGGATGACGGTACGGCTGCTCATGCTCCCTCTCCTGCCGTGTTCAACTCATCTGTCGTACGGGTCGGTCGGTGCCGCCGGTCCGCTGCGCGCCGGACCGGCGGCACCGCCGCGGTCGGTCCTAGGGAGCGGTCAGCGGCTCGTACGCGTCGGGGCGACGGTCGCGGTAGAACTGCCAGCGGTCGCGCACCTCGCGCAGCGTCGCCAGGTCGAGGTCCCGCACGACGAGTTCGGTCTCCTTGTCGCCGGCCGGCTCGCCCACGAACCGGGCCTCGGGGTCGACGAAGTAGGACGTGCCGTAGAAGTCGTTGTCGCCGAGTTCCTCGACGCCGACCCGGTTGATGGCGCCGACGAAGTACTCGTTGGCGACGGCCGCGGCCGGCTGCTCCAGCTGCCACAGGTAGCCGGACAGGCCGCGCGAGGTGGCCGACGGGTTGAAGACGATCTCGGCACCCGCCAGGCCGAGGGCGCGCCAACCCTCCGGGAAGTGCCGGTCGTAGCAGATGTAGACGCCGATCCGGCCCACGGCGGTGTCGAAGACCGGCCAGCCGCTGTTGCCCGGCCGGAAGTAGAACTTCTCCCAGAAGCCGGGCACTTGCGGGATGTGGTGCTTGCGGTACTTGCCGAGGTAGGTGCCGTCCGCGTCGATCACGGCGGCGGTGTTGTAGAGGACGCCGGGCTGCTCCTCCTCGTACATCGGCAGGATCAGGACGATGCCGAGTTCGCGGGCGAGTGCCTGGAAGCGCTGGACGATGGGGCCGTCGGGGATCCGCTCGGCGTACTCGTAGAACGCCTTGTCCTGGACCTGGCAGAAGTACGGGCCGTAGAACAGCTCCTGGAAGCAGAGGATCTGTGCTCCCTGCGCGGCCGCGTCCCGGGCCGCCTGTTCGTGGACCCGGATCATCGACTCCTTGTCGCCGGTCCAGGCGGTCTGGAAGAGGGCGGCGCGGATCACTCTGCTCATCGGGACCTCCGGTCGCTCGGTGTGCTGGGGCGGCCGTCGGGGGTGCCGTCGTCCGCCCCTGGAGCGTAGGAAGTGCGCGCGCCGGCTTTGAGTTGCACCGTGTCACGTCTGCGGGCGCGTGGCGTGCCACCGTGTCACACCTTCGTCGACCCATGTTTCACCGCCGTTTTCCCAGGTGGTCGCCTGTTTCAGCGCTGTTGCGCGTCATGCGCGAGCAGCGCGATGTGCACCGAGGCCGCCTGCTCGAAGTCGTCGAGGTCCACGCCGAGCCGCGTCCGTATCGCCTCCAGCCGGCGGTACAGGGCGGGCCGGGAGACATGGTGGAGCTGAGCGGTGCGGGACTTGTTGCGGCCGGTGGCGAGATAGGTCCGCAGCACCGACAGCAGGTCCTCGTCCGCGTCGCGCAGCAGCCCGTCCAACTCCCGCTCGGCGAAGGACTGCACCTGCGGGTCGTCGCGCAACAGGCGGATCAGGCCGCGCAGATGGACGTCGCGCAGCCGTACCACGGCCGGCAGGTCGAGGACGGCGGCGGAGTCGGCGACCGCCTCGGCCACGTGCCGGGCCTCGCGCAGTCCGGCGGGTACGTCGTCCCAGGCGGTCCGGCCGTCGGCCGCGGCGACCACCGTGCAGGGTGCGGTCTCCGTCCGCAGCCGGGCCGCGAAGTGCGCCGCGAGCGCCTCGGCGTCCTGGTCGCGGGCCAGGCTCAGCAGGACGGCGGTGGACCCGCCGGTCAGCTCGGCGACCAGGCCCGGCATCCCCAGCAGACGCAGGATCCGGTCGAGCCGGCCGGGGTCGCCGTCGCGCACGACCAGCGGGACGAAGGTGCGCCGGTTGACCGGCAGCCCGGCCGCGCGCGCCCGCGGCAGCAGTTGCCTGGCCGGCACGACCTCGCTGATCAGGTCGGTGAGCAGGCTCTGCGCGGACTGCTCCTCCCAGCTGTGGGCGGAACCGCCGCCGAGCATCCGGTGCAGCACCAGCGCCTCGGCGGCCCGGTCGGCGAGCAGCCGCCCGGTGGCGGCGTCACCGCGGTAGCCGCACAGCACGATGCCGCCCCATCGTTCTCCGCGGCCGCCGAGTTCGGCGCGGACCCAGCCGTCGCCCTCGCCGCGGCCGGCCTGCCGGGAGATGCGCTCCCAGTCGCGCAGCACGTCGTCCACGGCCGGCCGCTCGCCCGCGGTGGCCAGGACCCGGTGGGCGAGGTTGGTGACGACGACGGGACAGCCGCTGTGCTGGGCGATCTCGTCGAGGAGGTGTTGCAGCGGGGCGCCCGCGGTGATGAGGCCGGTCAGGGCCGTGCGGACGGCTTCGGAGAGGCTGACGGCGGCGAACTTGCGCCGTACCAGGCGGGACTGGACCTCCTCCGTCAACTCGGCGAAGGGGAACGGCCGGTGGAGCACCACCATGGGCAGCCCGCAGCGTTCGGCCGCGCGGCGCATCACGTCCGGCGGGGCCGGGAAGGCGCGGCCGAGTCCGAGGACGACGGCGGCGGCCTCGGCGCGGTGCAGGGAGCGGATGTACTCCGCCTGGAGCTCGTCGTCGCCGGCCAGCAGCACTCCGGTGGTCAGGACCATCTCGCCGCCGCTGAGCATCACGCCGACGTCGGCGGCCTCGGCGACGTGCACCCAGCGCACGGGCCGGTCGAGCTGGCCCGCGCCGGCCACCACCTCGGGCTCCCCGGCGAGCACCCGCTCCAGGGTGAGGACCTGACGGACCGACAGAACGGGTTCCAGGACGGTGGTCATGGTGGTGTTCCCTTGCTGTGGCGTTACCGAATGCCGGTCACCGGAAGCCGGTCACCCCGTGCCCGTGACCGGCTCGCGGTGACCGGACGTGCGTCACCGGGCGCCCGTCACGCGATGCCGCGCAGCGCGCTCTCCAGGATCGCGGCGCCCTCCTCGGCCTCCGCGACGGTCAGGGACAGCGGCGGCGCGATCCGCAGGGCGCTGGTGTCGTGGCCACCGCCCTTGCCGACGAGCAGTCCGCCCTCGCGGGCCGCTTCGAGCACGGCGGAGGCGGCCTGCGGATCGGCCTCGTCCGTACCGGGCTTGACCAGTTCGATGCCGATCATCAGGCCCCGGCCGCGCACCTCCCGCACCCACGGAAGCTGCGCGCCGACGGCCCGCAGCCGTTCGATGAGCAGTCCGCCGACCCGCCGGGCGTTGCCCTGGAGGTCGTGTTCGAGGAGGTAGCCGAGGTTGGCGAGACCGGCCGCCATGGTGAGCTGGGTGCCGCCGAACGTCGAGATGCTGTTGGCGTCCAGACAGTTCATGATCTCGGCGCCGGCGATGACGCCGCCGATGGAGGCGCCGTTGCCGATGCCCTTGGCGAAGGTGACGATGTCCGGCGGGCCGCTGCGGGCGTGCGCCTGCCAGCCCCAGAAGTTCTCGCCGGTGCGGCCCCAGCCGGTCTGCACCTCGTCGGCGATCCACAGGACGCCCCGCTGCCTGAGCACCTCGCGGAAGGCCGCGTACAGGCCGTCGGGCGGCGAGGTGAAGCCGCCGACGCCCTGGATCGGCTCGGCGATCAGGGCGGCGGGCGGCCGGATGTGGCCCAGCAGGTCCGTGAGGTCGTCCACGCAGGCGGCGACGAAGGCGTCGTCGTCGAGGTGCGCGAACGGTCCCCGGGTGCGCACGCCGCCGTGGACGTACAGCGTCTGGAGCGGGGACAGGGAGGTCGGGGACCAGCCGCGGTTGCCGGTGACGCCGACCGTGCTGAAGGACCTGCCGTGGTAGCTGTTGCGCATCGCGAGGACCGTGTTGCTGCGCCGGTAGGTGGTGGCCAGCAGCAGGGCGGTGTCGTTGGCCTCGGTGCCGGAGGTGGTGAAGAACACCCGGGCGTTCGGGATCGCACTCAACTGGGCGATCCGTTCGGCGAGTTCCACCATCGGCCGGTTGAGGTAGAGCGTGGAGGAGTGGACGATCCGGCCGGCCTGTTCGCCGACCGCCTTGGTGACCTCGGGCAGCGCGTGCGCGGTCATCGTGGTCAGGATGCCGCCGAAGAAGTCGAGGTAGCGGTTGCCGTCGGCGTCCCAGACGTGCCGACCCTCGCCGTGGGTGATCTCCAGTGGCTCCTCGTAGTAGAGGGCGAGCCAGTCGGGCAGGACGTTGCGGTGGCGTGCGTAGAGGTCGTTCACGGCTGGACCAGCCCCTCGTAGGCGTCGGGCCGGCGGTCCCGGTAGAAGGCCCACTGCTGCCGGACCTCCTCGATCAGGTCGAAGTCGAGGTCGCGCACCACCAGTTCCTCCTTGGTGTCGCTGGCGACGTCGCCGACGAACTGGCCGCGCGGGCTGACGAAGTAGCTCGTGCCGTAGAAGTCGTTGTCGCCGTACTCCTCCTGGCCGACGCGGTTGATCGCGGCGACGAAGTACTCGTTGGCGACGGCGGCGGCGGGCTGCTCGAGCTGCCAGAGGTAGGCGGACAGGCCGCGCGAGGTGGCGGACGGGTTGTAGACGAGCTGGGCTCCGTTCAGGCCGAGTTGGCGCCAGCCCTCCGGGAAGTGTCGGTCGTAGCAGATGTAGACGCCGACCTTGCCGACCGCCGTGTCGAAGACCGGCCAGCCCGCGTTGCCCGGTTTGAAGTAGTACTTCTCCCAGAAGCCCTTGACCTGCGGGATGTGATGCTTGCGGTACTTGCCGAGGAAGGTGCCGTCGGCGTCGATCACGGCCGCGGTGTTGTAGTAGAAGCCGGACTGCTCGATCTCGAAGACCGGTACGACGATCACCATGCCGGTCTCGCGGGCGAGTTCCTGCATACGACGCACGGTCGGCCCGTCCGGGACCGGTTCGGCCCAGCGGTAGTGCTCCGGTTCCTGCACCTGACAGAAGTAGGGGGCGTTGAAGACTTCCTGGAACCCGATGACCTGGGCGCCCTGCCGGGCCGCCGCGCGCGCGTGTTCCTCGTGTTTCGCCACCATGGACTCGGTGTCGCCGGTCCAGGTGGCCTGAACCAGCGCGGCTCGTACGACGTTGGCCATGAGCTGCTCCTTCGACGGGACGTCAGAGCCTCTACGCCCGTAGACGCAGGCCGTAGAGGGACGAACGTAAGCCTCCAGGACGGCCTTGCCAAGACCATCGTCGTTAACCCGCTGAGTCGATCGCGTTTCACACTCCGGCGGGTGAGCCGCTGGGCCGTCCGGGTGGCTCGGACGGCGGCCCGGGTCGAACTCGGGCGAGGAATCGCAGCGGGCTCGGACGAGGGATCCCGCCGCCCTCGGACGGCCGGTCCCGTCGCCCCCGGGCGGTCGGTCCCGTTGTCCCCGGGCGGTCGGTCCCGTCGCCCTCGGACGGCCGGTCCCGTCGCCCCCGGACGGCCCGGTCCCGCCGCCTTCGGACGGCCGGTCCCGTCGTCCCCGGGCGGCCCGGTCCCGCCGCCTTCGGACGGCCGGTCCCGTCGTCCCCGGACGGCCGGTCCCGTCGCCCTCACACGGTGAACCCGGCCACCCGCAGGGCGTGCACCACGTCCCAGTGCCGTTCCTCCGAGACGCCCCGGGCCGCCTCCAGCAGCAGCGGTACGAGCGTCTGCGGGTCCGGCCCGACGCACCGGGCCGCCTCCTCGGGGGTACGGACGCGCACATACGCGTCCAGCAGCGCGCGGACCTCACGGCGGGCGCCCTCGCCGGCCAGCGCGAGCACGGCCGCGCCTATCTCGGCGGCCGGGCGGGCGACGCCCTGGCGCAGGATCTGCTCGCCGTCGCCGGTGCGACCCGCCTCGGCCAGGGCGTCGGCGGCGGCGACCACCTGGCCGGCGGGCAGCGAGGCGGCCTCCCACAGCAGCGTCGCCCAGTCGGCGCCGAGCGCGGCCCGCTGGAGTTCGGCCGCGAGCAGCGGGAAGCGGGCGGCGGGCCAGTGCACGATCTCCACCAGCAGGGCGTGCGCCTCGCCGCTGCGCCCCTCGGCCCGCAGCCGTACCAACCGCTCCACCGCCTCGGCGGTCTCCCGCCCGGCCACCACGTCCGGCGACCCGGCGTCCGCCTTCGGCTCCGTCCGCCGCACCGCCTCGGCGACCCGCGCGAAACGCGCACCGCGCGGGGTACGGTCGGAGGCCGCCGGGGACTCCGGCCAGGGCGGTGCCGCGTCCGGCGGTACGACGACGGAGGCGGCCCCCTCCTCGGCCATCCCGGCGAACCGGGCACTGCCACGGCGCCGCTTGCGCTGCTTGGCGGGGGCGGGCGCCGCAGCGGCGGGAGCAGTCCCCGGAACGGCGGGAGCGGGAGCCCGGGTGTCCGGCGACACGGCGGCCCGCGACCGCCCGGCGACGGGAGCCGACTCCTGGGCACCGGGCGACGGGGTGCCGTCCGCGGGGGCGTGGAAGTGGTCCGCAGCCGCTGCGGCCTCGGATGCGTGGGCGCCGTACGCGGGCGCGGGTTCGGAGGCGGAAGCGCCGTACGCGGGCGCGGGCCGGGAGGACGAGGAGCCGATCACAGACGCGGGCTCGTGGGCGAAGGGACCGTCCGCAGGCGCGGGTCGGGAGACCCAGGAGCCCTCCGCAGGCGCGGGGGCCGGGGCGGAACGGCCGCCCGCCGGCGCGGGTTCGGGGGCGGAGCGACCGTACCCGGGCGCGGGTCGGGAGGCCGAGGGGCCGTCCACCGGCGCGGGTTCGGGGGCGGAGGGCACGTGTCCGGGGCGGCCGGCGGCGAAGCCGTCGTAGGTGCCGCCGGGGCTCCGGCCCGGGTTCATGGACTCCCGACCGGCGGGCGCGCGGGGCGCCTGGCCGGCCGGTCCCCGCCGGTCCGACTCCGCCATGCGGGCGCGCAGTTCGGCGCAGCGGGCGGAGGCGCGCTCGTGGTCGTCGCGGGCCCAGGCGAGGTCGAGGCGGACCGTGTCGGCCTCCTCCCCGGTGGTGGCGGAGGCCAGCAACCGGCCGAGCTCGGACTGCCGTTCGGCGGTGTACCGCTGCTCGCGGAGCATCTCGTCGAGCCGGTCCCCGAGGGCGGCCCGGCCGCCGGGCCGGGCGTCGTGCGCGGCGAGCGCGGCGGCGTGCAGGGCACGGGCCCGCTCGTGCTCCGGCGCCGCGGCCTCGGGTCCGTACGCGGCCGCCAGGTCGTGCAGCAGCGCCTCCACGACGTCCCAGGGCGGCACTTCACGCCCTTCGAGACAGGCCCGCATACCGTCCGGGTCACGCTCCCAGAAGACCGCGCACCAGCCGCCGCCCTGGTCCAGGCGGCCCAGCAGGCCGTCCAGGTACGTCGAGAACTCCCGCACCCGGACCGAGAGTTGATCCACCGCCATCGCCCAACTCCTGCCAGACCGGAACACTCCGTCCGGCAGGAAACACCACCTGTGTTACAGGACGGCTACAGGGAGTTTTCGGAGTGGCCGCAGCGGTCTCAACGATCCCGCGCCCCGACGGCGACCCCAGCCCCCGAGGCCCCCGATTTCCCCGAGACCCCCAGGACCCCCGAGGCGTCGAGGGCGCCGAGCCCCCCGGCCGCGTCGAGCCCGTCGAGGGCCCCCAGGGCACCGGCCGGGGCGCACCGCCCGACCAGTTCGTCCATCGACAGCCCGAGCGCGCGGGCCAGCGCGGCCACCGTGAAGAACGCCGGGGTCGGCGCGCGGCCGGTCTCGATCTTGCGGAGGGTCTCGGCGGAGATGCCCGCGCTCGCCGCCACGGACGTCATGCTGCGGTCGCCGCGGGCCTCGCGCAGCAGTCTGCCGAGCCGCTCGCCGCGTTCTCGTTCTTCGGGGGTCAGCGGGGTACGCACCATGCCGTCATTCTAATACCGGTATAGTAATTGGCATGGTGGAGTTGAAAACCGATACATCGATCGACGCGATGCACCTGGCCGGCCAGGTCGTCGCCAGGGCGCTCACCGCCGTACGGGAGGCAGCGGACGTGGGGGTCTCCCTGCTGGAACTCGACGCGCTGGCGCGTGAGGTGCTGCGCGAGGCGGGCGCGACCTCGCCCTTCCTCGGCTACCGGCCCTCCTTCGCGCCCACCCCGTTCCCCGGCGTGATCTGCGCCTCGGTGAACGACGCGATCGTGCACGGCATCCCGGACGGCTACCGGCTGCGCGACGGCGACCTGCTCTCCGTCGACTTCGGCGCCGAACTCGGCGGCTGGGTGGGCGACTCCGCGGTCAGCTTCACCGTGGGCACCCCACGCCCTGCGGACACGAGGCTGATCGCGACCGCGGAGCGGGCGCTGGCCGCGGGCATCGAGGCGGCCGTGGTCGGCAACCGCATCGGCGACATCGCGTACGCGATCGGCTCGGTGTGCCGCGCCGCCGGATACGGCGTCCCGGACGGCTTCGGCGGCCATGGCATCGGGCGCCGTATGCACGAGGACCCGGGCGTCCCGAACGAGGGCCGCCCCGGCCGCGGCCTCCCGCTGCGCCGCGGGATGGTCCTGGCGATCGAGCCCATGCTGGTGGCGAGCGGCAGGGACGGCTACCACGCGGCCGCCGACGGCTGGACCCTGCGCACCAACGACGGCTCCCGCGCGGCCCACGTCGAGCACACCGTGGCGATCACCGAGGCCGGCCCGCGCGTCCTGACCGCCCGCTGACCACCGCTCGCCGTCTCCCGCGGGAAGCCTGTGCGCATCGGCCCCGAGGCTCCCCCGCCGACGCCGGCCGCGTCGCCGTACCGCGCACACCGCGCCCCCAGGACGACGTGCCGCCGTCTCCCGCCGCGTCCCGGCCCCGGGCGGGTCGCGGGTGGGACTCCGGCCGGCGCGTCGTCCTGGAGGTGCTGCGGGGCAACGATCGTGCGATCGTGTTCTACGAGTACCAGGCTTGTGTGCGCACGGCCGAGCGCGACGCGGCCGGCCTCCGACCTGGTGCCGGACGGGATCGAGTACCCCTGGCCCGCCGCCGCGGTGGGCCGCCCGGCGGCAGCGGAGGTGAGGGACGCGCCGCGGGCGTAGGCCGGCCGAGTCCGGGCACCCGCGTTCGGACATGCACGTCGATCAGCGAGCGCGTCCCGTGTGCTTCCCCGGGTCCACCGGTTTCCGCGCGGGCCGGGAAATCCCCTCGGGACGCCGGAACGGAACGCCATGACCAGCGGCTTCACGGGACCGGAAGGAAACGGCCCGGACCCCTTCGGAGATTTCCTCGCACGCTTCTTCGCCGGACCGCGCTCCGGTCCCCGGCAGATCGACATCGGCCGGCTGCTGAGTCAGCCGGCCCGGGAGCTGGTGCGCGGCGCCGCCCAGTACGCCGCCGAGCACGGCAGCCGGGACCTGGACACCCAGCATCTGCTGCGGGCCGCGCTGTCCGCCGAGCCCACCCGGAGCCTGCTCAGCCGCTCCGGCGCCGACCCCGACTCGCTGGCGACGGAGATCGACCAGCGCTCCGGGCCGGTGCAGCAGGAGCCGGGCCAGGCCCTGCCGCCGACCTCGCTGTCCCTGACCCCGGCCGTCAAACGGGCCCTGCTGGACGCGCACGAGCTGGCCCGCTCCAGCGGCGCCGGTTACATCGGCCCCGAACACGTGCTGGGGGCGCTGGCGGCGAACCCCGACTCGGCCGCCGGGCACATCCTGAACTCGGCCCACTTCGCCCCCACCGGCCTGCCGCCCGAGGCGCACGAAGCGACGCAGCAGCATCCCGAGCACCCCCGGCCCACCGCGACCCCGACCCTGGACAAGTACGGGCGCGACCTCACCGACCTGGCCCGGCAGGGCCGGATCGACCCGGTGATCGGGCGGGACGACGAGATCGAGCAGACCATCGAGGTGCTCTCCCGGCGCGGCAAGAACAATCCGGTGCTCATCGGTGACGCGGGCGTCGGCAAGACGGCGGTCGTGGAGGGGCTCGCGCAGCGGATCGCCGAGGGGGACGTGCCGGACGGGCTCACCGGCCGTCGGGTGGTCGCCCTGGACCTGACCGGCGTGGTCGCCGGCACCCGGTTCCGCGGCGACTTCGAGGAGCGGATGAACAACATCGTCAACGAGATCCGCGCGCACTCCGACGAACTGATCGTCTTCATCGACGAGCTGCACACGGTCGTCGGCGCGGGCGGCGGCGCCGAGGGCGGCACGATGGACGCGGGCAACATCCTCAAGCCGGCCCTGGCCCGCGGCGAGCTGCACATCGTCGGCGCCACCACGCTGGAGGAGTACCGGCGGATCGAGAAGGACGCGGCGCTGGCCCGCCGCTTCCAGCCGATCATGGTGCCGGAGCCGACGGTCCTGGACGCGATCGAGATCCTGCGCGGACTGCGTGACCGTTACGAGGCCCACCACCAGGTCCGCTACACCGACGAGGCGCTGGTGGCGGCCGTGGAGCTGTCCGACCGCTATCTCACCGACCGCAGACTGCCCGACAAGGCCATCGACCTGATCGACCAGGCCGGCGCCCGGGTGCGGCTCGGCGCCCGCACGAAGGGCACGGACGTACGGGCGATGGAGCGCGAACTCGAGCAGCTCGTCCGGGACAAGGACCAGGCGGTCGCCGACGAGCAGTACGAGCAGGCCACCCAGATCCGGGACCGGATCGGCGCGCTGCGGCAGCGGATCTCCGAGACCAGCGGCGAGGACACGGCCGACGAGGGGCAGGACCTGGAGGTGACGGCCGAGGCCATCGCCGAGGTGGTGTCCCGGCGGACCGGCATCCCGGTCAGCCGGCTCACCCAGGCGGAGAAGGAACGCCTCCTCGGGCTGGAGAAGCATCTGCACCAGCGGGTGATCGGCCAGGAGGAGGCGGTCGCCGCGGTCTCCGAGGCGGTCATGCGCTCGCGCGCCGGACTGTCCAGCCCCGACCGGCCGATCGGCAGCTTCCTGTTCCTCGGCCCGACCGGGGTCGGCAAGACGGAGCTGGCCCGCGCGCTCGCCGAGGCGCTGTTCGGCAGCGAGGAACGGATGGTCCGGCTCGACATGAGCGAGTACCAGGAGCGGCACACGGTCAGCCGGCTGGTCGGCGCCCCGCCCGGCTACGTCGGTCACGAGGAGGCCGGCCAGCTCACCGAGGTGGTGCGCCGGCACCCGTACTCGCTGCTCCTGCTGGACGAGATAGAGAAGGCGCACCCGGATGTCTTCAACATCCTGCTCCAGGTGCTGGACGACGGTCGGCTCACCGATTCCCAGGGCCGCACGGTCGACTTCACCAACACGGTGATCGTGATGACGAGCAACCTCGGTTCGGAGGCCATCGTCCGGCGCGGCGCGGGCATCGGGTTCGGGCCGGGCGGGGACGGGGCCGACGAGGAGGCGCGGCGCGAGCAGATCCTGCGGCCGCTGCGCGAGCACTTCCGGCCGGAGTTCATCAACCGGATCGACGAGATCGTCGTCTTCCAGCAACTCACCACCGAACAGCTGCGGAAGATCACCGATCTGCTGCTGGAGAAGACCCGCCGGCTGCTGCACGCGCAGGACGTGGAGGTCGAGTTCACCGACGCGGCCGTCGACTGGCTGGCGAGCCGCGGCTACCAGCCCGAGTACGGCGCGCGGCCGCTGCGCCGCACCATCCAGCGGGAGGTCGACAACCAGCTCTCCCGGCTGCTCCTGGACGGCAAGATCGCGCAGGGCAGCGAGGTGACGGTGGACGAGGCGGACGGTCGGCTCACCTTCCGCACCGACAGCATGCCGCCCGCCCCCACGTCCTGAACGGCCAGGACGCGGAGGCGAGTCGGACAGGCCCTAGCTCGCCGGGTCCACCACCATCGCCGAGCCGCCGCCGCGCCGTACGGTCTCGGCGGCGGCCCGCCACTCGCCGTTCGGCAGGCGTTGGACGCCGGTCGCCGCGCCGATCTCCGGGTTGACCTTGAAGCTGTGCCCGACGGCTTCCAGCCGGGCCCGCAACGGACTGTCGTAGAGCGCGGGTTCGAGCTCGGTCTGGGCCGCGTTGCGCTGGCTGGCGCGGGGGGCGGCGATCGCGTCGACGAGGGGCAGGCCGCGGTCGAGGAACTCGGTGAGGGTCTGGAGCACGGTGGTGACGATGGACGCCCCACCGGGTGAACCGAGCGCCACCACAGGCCTGTCGTGCCGGTCGAGCACGATCGTCGGGGAGATCGAGGAGCGCGGTCGCTTGCCCGGACCCGGCAGGTTCGGGTCGTGCACGGCCGGGTTGGCGGGGGCGAAGGAGAAGTCCGTCAGTTCGTTGTTGAGCAGGAAGCCCCGGCCGGGGACGGTGATGCCGCTGCCGCCGGTCTGCTCGATGGTGAGGGTGTAGGCGACGACGTTGCCCCACTTGTCGGCGACCGTGAGATGCGTGGTGTTCTCGCCCTCGTACGTCGTCGGGGCCGCGGTGCCGGGGCCGGCGCAGGCCGCCGGGTGCCGCGGGTCGCCGGGCGCCAGGGGGCTGGTGAGGACGGTGTTGTCCTTGATGAGGCACGCGCGCGAGTCGGCGTACCGCTGCGAGAGCAGTTCCTTCGTCGGTACGTCCTCGAAGGCGGGGTCGCCGACCCAGCGACCGCGGTCGGCGAACGAGATCCGGCTCGCCTCGACGAAGTGGTGCAGGTACTGGACCTCGCTCGCCCTGGACAGGTCGGTGCGCTCCAGGATGTTGAGGGCCTCGCCGACCGTGGTGCCGCCGGAGGAGGAGGGCGCGATGGAGTAGACGCCGAGTCCGCGGTACGAAGTCCGGGTGGGCGCCTGGAGTTTGGCGCGGTAGGCGGCGAGGTCCTTGGCCGAGAGACGGCCCGGTCGGGCGTTCCAGCCGGAACCGGGGTCCACGGGCGGCTTGTTGACGGTGTTCAGGACGTCCCTGCCGAGGTCGCCGCGGTAGAGCGCGTCGACGCCCTTGCGGCCCAGTTCCTCGTAGGTGCGGGCGAGCTCGGGGTTCTTGAACGTCGAGCCGACCACGGGCAGCTTGCCGCCGGGCAGGAACAGCCTTGCCGTGTCGGGGAAGTAGCGGAACCTGGTCTCGTTGCCCGCGGTCTGGGTGCGGAAGGTGTCGTCGACGGTGAAGCCGTCGCGGGCGATGCGTTCGGCGGGTTCGAGGACCGTGCCGAGCTTTCTGGTGCCCCACTTGTCCAGTGCCGTCGCCCAGGTGGCGGGCGTGCCGGGGGTGCCGACGCTCAGCCCGCTGCTGACGGCGTCGGCGAAGGCGAGCGGTTTGCCGTTCTCCGTGAAGAGACCGGAGTCGGCGCTGAGCGGGGCGGTCTCGCGGCCGTCGATGGTGTGCACGGTGCGGGACTTGGCGTCGTAGTAGACGAAGTAGCCGCCTCCGCCGATGCCGGAGGAGTAGGGCTCGGTGACGCCCAGCGCGGCCGCGGTGGCGACGGCCGCGTCGACCGCGTTGCCGCCCTTCTTCAGCACCGCGATGCCGGCGGCGGAGGCGTCCGCGTCGACGCTGGCCACGGCGCCGCCGTAGCCCACGGCGACCGGCACCTTGGCGGTCGTGGCGCTCCCGGTGGCGGGCGGCGCCGCCGCGCCCACCGACACCAGGGCGGCCGAGACCGCGAGGACCGCCAGTTTCCGCGCGACAAGGCGACGCATCCGCACCTCCAGCGAGTGACCGTTCGCGTAGCGTAGCCACAATCGTCCCGGCCTCAACAGTCTCATTTCGGCTGCTCCGGCGCGAACGGTACGCATCGAACACCGGTACGTACCAACCAATCGGGCCGCCGGCGGGCCCGCTACCATGCGCGCACATGACAGACGACCTGCTCCTCATCGTCCCCGGCGTGGCGGCGGCCGGCCTCGGCGTCGCCCTCGGGTGGCTGACCCGTACCCAGCTCTGGAAGCGAAGGCTGCGGCGCAAGCAGGCCTTCTTCGGACTGCCCGACAACTCCGAGTCGTTGCTCGTGGTCAACCGCGAGGCGGGCGGCCCCGAGCTGACCGTGCTGCGCCACGACGTGTTCGCACTGCTCGAACTGGCCGCGCTCATCAAGGACTGCAACGCCAACGCCCAGATCGTCGCGCACGACGCGGCCCAGCAGGGGTTCGGTGAGCGCACCGAGTTCTGCGTGGGCGGTCCCGCCTCCAACCGCCGGATGGCCGCCCATCTGAGCTCGCTGCTGCCGGGCGTGCGGGTCGACGTCGACGCCGAGCCCGGCCCCGAGCGCGGCGCTTTCCGGATAGGCGAGGAGAAGTACCCGCTGGAATCGGGCAAGAGCGAGTACGTGCTGCTCGCGCGGCTCACCGCGGGCCAACGCCGGGAGGCGCGCCCGGTGTTCCTCTTCTGCGGCCAGCGCGCGATCACCAACCAGGCCGCGGCCCGCTACCTGGCGCGCAACCACGAGCGGCTGGCCCGCAAGCACGGCGGCGCCTCCTTCGCCCTGCTGCTGCGGGTGGTCAACTCCCAGGCGTACGGCCCCGACGTCGTCGAACTCGTCGCCGACGTGACCCGCGCCGCCCAGACCCCGCCGTCGGTCCCGGACCCCGCCCCCGAGCCCAAGCCGGAGCCCAAGCCGCGGACGAGGTCCCCCCGGACCACGCCTCGCGCCTCCTGAGTCCACCCCGCGAGTCCACCCCGCGCCAAAAATCTTTACTCATGCGTAACTTACCGACGGGTTACTTGCGGTAAGGCAAGACGGTTACCGTCGGGTCACTTGGCTGCGACGCGCGTGAGGAGTGACCCATGGGCCGGAAGGGCGCGGAGCACCTTCGTACAAGATGGCGACGGTCGCCGGGCGGGCACCCCCGCACGGCTCTGCGTACGGCCGCCGCGGGCGCCCTGTCCGCGACTTTGATCGCCGGTGGCGTCCTCGGGCTCGCCCCCGCCGCGCAGGCGGCCGACGGCCGCGTCCGCTTCGTCGACATCACCGGCGACGGCGGCACCGTCCTGAAGGCGAACGTCGTCACCCCCGCGGGCTCCGACGGCACCCGCCGCTACCCGCTGATCGTGCTGCCCACGAGCTGGGGGCTGCCCCAGGTCGAGTACCTCGCCCAGGCCCGCAGGCTCGCCGACTCCGGCTACGTCGTGCTCACCTACAACGTGCGCGGCTTCTGGCAGTCCGGCGGCGAGATAGAGGTGGCCGGGCCCTCCGACACCGCCGACGCGTCCCGGGTGATCGACTGGGCCCTCGCCCACACCCCCGCCGACGCCGGGCACATCGGCATGGCGGGCGTCTCCTACGGCGCCGGCATCAGCCTGCTCGCCGCCGCGCACGATCCGCGGATCAAGGCCGTCACCGCGCTCAGCGGCTGGGCGGACCTGATCGACTCGATCTACTCCGGCCGCACCCAGCACACCCAGGCCACCACCCTGCTGGACGTCGCCGGAGCGGTCACCGGCCGCCGGAGCGCCGAACTCAAGCAGGTCCTCTCGGACTTCTTCTCCTCGAACCTGTCACGGGAGCAGGACCTCCTCGCCTGGGGGAAGAAGCGCTCGGCCGCCACCTACCTCGACCGGCTGAACAAGAACGGCCCGGCCGTCATGCTCGCCAACGCCTGGGGCGACACCATCTTCCCGGCCAACCAGTACGCCGACTTCTACGAGAAGCTGACCGGGCCCAAGCGGCTGGAGTTCCGCCCGGGCGACCACGCCACCGCCGAACTCACCGGACTGTTCGGCCTGCCCAACGACGTGTGGAACGACGCCGGGCGCTGGTTCGACCACTACCTCAAGGGCGTCGACAACGGCATCGACCGCGAACAGCCGGTCGAGCTCAAGTCCCGCTCCACCGGCGGCTACGAGGGCTATCCGGACTGGAAGTCGGTGGGCGCCGCCACCCGCAAGTTCGGCCTGTCCGGGACCACCACGATCCACACGAACGTCGACTCCGGGGCGGACGGCGGGATCGTCCTGCTGTCGAGCCTGCTCGACCAGGTCGCCCGGATCCCCCCGATGGCCTCGATACCCCTGCTGCCCCGCCGTTGGGCGGCCGTCTGGCAGTCGGAGAAGTACCCCACCGCCCAGCGGGTGCGCGGCACCGCCCGACTGCACACCACGGTCACCCCGACCAGGGAGAGCGGCACCCTCGTCGCCTACCTGTACGACGTGGGGCCGCTCGGCGTGGGCAGGCTGGTCAGCAACGCGCCGTACACCTTCCACGGACGCACCCCGGGCGAGCCGTTCGGTCTCGACCTGGACCTGTTCTCCACGGCCTACGACGTCCCGGCCGGGCACCGGCTCGCCCTGGTCGTCGACACGGTCGACCCGCTCTACATCGAGCACAACCCGTCCGGCGCGCAACTGACCTTCTCCTCGCCTGCGGACGACCCGTCCTACGTGTCGGTGCCGCTGCGCGAGCAGTGATCTCCGGCCGCGGCCGGGCGGGTATGGCTCTGCGCGCTGCCGCCCCCTACGGTCGAGGAGCCGTGGGGGGTTCCCCACCCGGCAGCAGCGTCCCGGGGCCGGCCGTGGTCAGCTCCACGGCCCGTGTCTTGGGACTGCGCCGCTCCCACCGGGACACCCGGCCGGCGAACCAGGAGAGCAGCATGCACATTCCGATGTAGATCGGCGAGATCACCATCACCACCGGGATGAACGGCAAATCGTAGTCGAGGTTCGAGGCGATGAGCTTCCCGGCGTGGAGAAACTCCTCGTAGGTGATGAGGTAGCCGAGGGAGGTGTCCTTCAGCGCCACCACCAACTGGCTGATGATCGCGGGCAGCATGGCCCGCACGGCCTGGGGCACCAGGACGTGGACCATGACCTGCGTCTTGCGTATGCCGAGCGCGAACGCGGCCTCCCGCTGACCGCGTTCCACGGCGTTGACGCCCGAACGGAACACCTCGGCGAGCACCGAGCCGTTGTAGAGCGTCAGTCCGGCCACCAGGGCGGTCAGCGGCTGCGCCCGCAGGGCCACGAAGATGAAGAAGATCATCACCAGGACGGGCATCGCCCGGAAGAACTCCACGACGACCGTGGCGAGCACGCGCAGCGACCGGTGGTCCGACAGCCTCCCGGCCGCCAGCACCCCGCCGAGCGCCAGCGACAGGGCGGCCGCCAGGGCGAAGGCCTTGAGGGTGTTGCCGAGACCGCGCAGCAGCAGCTCCTGGATCCCCTTGTAGGCGAAGGGCATCCACTTCGTGTACGTGAACTGCGCGGTGTCGAAGAGGAGATGGAGTATCCAGGCCAGCAGGCCGAGGATGACGGCGGCGGCCACGACCGAGTAGATCCGGTGCCGCCGCCGGGTCCGGGGTCCCGGTACGTCGTAGAGGGCGGTGGCGGTGACAGGTGTCAACGGGCGACTCCCCACTTCTTCTCCAGCGCGTTGAACAGCGCGCTGATGGCGAACGTGATGATCAGGTAGCCGACGGCGATCCAGACGAACGTCCAGACGATGTTGTAGCCGAGCTCGCTGAGGGTCTTGTACGTGCCGAGCAGCTCGGTGACGCTGAACGCGCCCGCGATCGCGGAGTTCTTGGCGAGCGCGATGAGGGTGGAGCCGACCGGGGGGATCACCGAGCGGAACGCCTGCGGCAGGACGACCAGGTTCAGGGTCTGCCCGAAGGTCATCCCGAGGCTGCGGGCCGCCTCGCCCTGGCCCGTGGGCACGGTGTTGATCCCGGCTCTCAGCGCCTCGCAGATGAACGCCGAGGTGTAGCAGCCGAGGGCGAGCACGGCGAACACCTCGAAGGGCAGGACGACTCCGAACCGGGGCAGTCCCAGCAGCACCGCGAAGAACAGCAGGGTCAGCGGGGTGTTGCGCAGCACGGTCACCCACACGGTGCCGAAGACCCGCAGCGAACGCACCGGCGCGACCCGGAAGGAGGCCATGAGGAAGCCGAGGAGCAGGGCCAGCACCGAGGAGTAGACGGTGAGTTCGAGGGTGCCGAGGAAACCCTCGGCGTAGAGGGAGAAGTTGTCGATCAGAACGTTCATGTACCGGCCTGGTAGCGGTCGATCGGGGGCGGGGTCGGCGCGGGCACTCCGGACAGGCCGAGCGTGGCCTCGTACGCCTTCTTCCAGTCACCGTTCCTCTCACGGGCCTCCAGCGCGTCGTCGAGGGCGAGGCGCAGGGCGTTGTCGCCGTGCGGGACGCCGATGCCGTAGGGCTCCTCGGAGAAGGGCCTGCCGACCACCTTGAGTTCGTCGGGGGCCTTCGCCGCGTAGCCGATGAGGATCGCGTCGTCGGTGGTGACGGCGTCGACCTGGTAGGTGAGCAGGTTGTCCACGCAGACGGAGTAGGTGTCGTAGGCGACGAGGACCGCCTTCGGATAGTCCTCCTTGATGCGCTGGTACGGGGTCGAACCGGCCGCCGAGCAGACGCGCCTGCCGTCCAGGTCCTGCGGGCCGTGGATGTCCTTCTCGTCGGCGCGCACCAGCAGCGACTGCCCGGCCAGGTAGTAGGGCCCGGCGAAGCCGACGAGCTTCTTGCGGTTGTCGTTGATGGTGTAGGTGCCGACGTAGTAGTCGATCTGGCCGTTCTGCAGGGCGGTCTCGCGGTTCGCGGAGGCGATCGTCCTGAAGCGGATCGCGGCGGGGTCGAAGCCGAGGGACGCGGCCGTCATCTTCGCGATCTCGATGTCGAAGCCGGAGTAGGCGCCGGTCGCCGGGTCCCTCTCGCCGAGGTACGGCTGGTCCTCCTTGACGCCGACGACCAGGTACCCGCGCTTTCTCGCCCTGGTCCAGGTCGGGGAGTCGGGCAGCTCGAAGTTCTCCGCCACCGCGTAGTGCGGGAGCTTCTCGGGCGCGGGCCCCTTGCCCGGCGGGCTGCCCTCCTTGCCGCAGGCGACGGCGAGGAGGAGGGCCGTGAGCACGGACAGGAGGGTGGGCACACGTGTGGTGCGGAACATGCGACGCGCTCCCCGCTCAGTGCTTGAGGATCTTGGACAGGAAGTCCTTGGCGCGCTCGGTGCGCGGGGCGGTGAAGAACTCCTCCGGGGGGCGGTCCTCGACGATGCGGCCGTCGGCCATGAACACCACGCGGTTGGCGGCCGAGCGTGCGAAGCCCATCTCGTGGGTGACGACGACCATGGTCATGCCGTCCCGGGCGAGCTGCCGCATGACCTCCAGCACCTCGTTGATCATCTCGGGGTCCAGGGCCGAGGTCGGCTCGTCGAACAGCAGGGCCTTGGGCTCCATGGCCAGGGCGCGGGCGATGGCCACCCGCTGCTGCTGGCCGCCGGAGAGCTGGGCGGGGTACTTGGGCGCCTGGGCGGCGAGGCCGACGCGGTCGAGGAGTTCGAGCGAGCGTCGGTCGGCCGCCTCCCGGCCGTGCTTGCGGACCTTGATCTGCGCCAGGGAGACGTTCTGCAGGACGGTCTTGTGGGCGAAGAGGTTGAAGGACTGGAAGACCATGCCGACGTCGGCGCGCAGCCGGGCGAGTGCCCTGCCCTCCTCGGGCAGCGGCCTGCCGTCCAGCCTGATCGTCCCGGACTCGACCGTCTCCAGCCGGTTGATCGCCCGGCACAGGGTCGACTTGCCCGAGCCGGACGGGCCGATGACGACGACCACTTCCCCCTTGCCGACGGTGAGGTCGATGTCCCGCAGAACGTGCAGCTCCCCGAAGTGCTTGTTGACGCCGTGCAGCTCGATCAAGGGATCGACAGCCATGCCCACCGGTACTCACCCTCAGCCGTGTCGTGGTCGCCGCAAACTATCCAGACGACGATCAAGCTCGGGCACGACACGCACCTTTACGACATAAGCCGTATTTACGGTGCTCGACAGGACCTACGCCTCGGCCACCTCGGCGTAGAGCTGGGAGAGTTCGGGCACCCCGCTCGCGGCCCATTCGAGGCCGGCGGTCACCACGTCGAACTCCCGGCCGGAGGCGAGCCGTATGACGGGCTGCCCGCCGGGCCACACCTCCCAGACCGCGCCCGGCACGGTGCGCACGATGACGGTGCCCAGATACAGTCCCGCGTCGTTGCCCAGCCAGGGCAGCACCTCGTCGTCGTCGCGCCAGCGCGGCACCAGTTGGTCGAGCGCCTCCAACGAGGCGGCGGAATCGTCGAGTTGGACGCCCTCCTGGGACGCCTGCGAGCGCAGCAGCTCACACTCGGACAGGAGTTCGGCGACCCCCTCGGGGTCGGCGGAGAACGTCGCACCGTCGCGCTTCTTGCGCCGGTTGCCCAGGAAAGGGATGTTCATACGTCCAGCGTGTCATCGGCACCCCCGCGCGCACCACAGGCGCGCGCGACCGCTCGTCCCGGTGCTTTCACCGCGCCTGTGTGCATGGCGCGTTGACCACCGCCGGTGGTGTCCCTAACTTCACCGTGCGTATGCGTGCGACCGGTGATCGGGAGGAGTCCGTACGTGCACCGAGGTGTCCGGGGTGTCCCGCTGGCACTCGCCCTGTTCACGACGGCCCTGGTCCCGGCGTCCGCCGCCCGGGCCACCGCCCCGCCGTCGTCCGCCCCGCTGCCGCTGGTGCGGTTCTTCGACAACGTCGCCGTCAGTGACGACGCGCGGCCCGCCGAGGCCGACTTCGACGGCTCGGGCGCCTCGCTGTCGGCCCGGGACCTGCGGGCCGCGGGCTGGCTGCCCGGCCGCACCCTCACCGTGCAGGGGGCCGCGCTGACCTGGCCGCGCAGCCGGCCGGGCGAGCCGGACAACGTACGGGCCGACGGACAGGAGGTGCGCCTCGGCGGGCGCGGCGACGCCCTCGCCTTCCTGGTGGCCGGCACCCGCGGCGGCGCGGCCGCCGGTTCCGGCACGGTCACCTACGCGGACGGCCGCCGCTCCCCGTACCTGCTCACCGCCCCGGACTGGCGCAGGGGCCCGCTCGCCACCAAGGCGGTGGCGCTCCCGCATGTCAACGGACCCGGCGGCCGGCGCACCGGGAAGGCCCGGCTGTACGTCGTGACGGTGCCGCTGCTGCCGGGCCGCGCGGTCGCCTCCGTACGGCTGCCACGCGCGGCCGGGCTGCATGTGTTCGCCCTGGCGGTACGACCGGCGGCAAGGGACTGGAGCGGCACCTGGGCCACGGCCACCTCCGGTGTGACGGCCGTGGGGCCGTGGACCGACCGCACCCTGCGGCTCGTGGTGCACACCTCGGTGGGCGGGCGGCGGGTGCGGCTCCGCTTCGACAACACCTTCGCCTCCGCCCCGGTCCGCATCGGCGCGGCGACGGTGGCGGTGCGGGCGGCGGGCGCGGCGGCCCGGGGCGGGCCGGCGCGGCTCGCCTTCCGGGGTGCACGGGGCGTCGTCGTCCCGGCGGGGGCGCAGGCGGTCAGCGATCCGCTGGGTTTCCGGGTGCCCGCCGACGCCGATCTGCTGGTGAGCTTCCACCTCCCCGGCACGGTGCGGACGGCTCCCGGGCACCGGCTCGCGGTCCAGCAGTCGTACCTGAGCGCGCGGGGCGACCACACGGCCGACCGCCGGGCGGCCGCGTACGCCCCGGCGCTGACGTCCTGGCCGCTGCTGACCGGAGTGGACGTGCGCGGCGGACCGGGGTCCCTGGTCGCGCTGGGCGACTCGATCACCGACGGGGACCGCTCCACGCCGGACGCCGACCGGCGCTGGCCCGACGTGCTCGCCGCCCGGCTGCTGCGGCAGCGCACGGCACCCCGCTACGGCGTCCTGAACGCGGGCATCGCGGGCAACCGGGTGGTCACCGACCGCTACCCGGGCGACGGCGTCTCCACCGGCGGCGCCGGGGTGAGCGCGCTGCACCGCCTCGACCGGGACGTGTTCGCCCAGACGTCGGTGCGCACCGCGCTCGTGTTCGAGGGCGTGAACGACCTGGGGGCGGGCACCACGGCACCCCGGCTCATCGCCGGGCTGCGGGAGATCGCGGACCGGGCGCACGACCGGGGCGTGCGGGTGCTGGCGGCGACCGTCCTGCCGTGCGGGGGAAGCTCCCGCTGCACACCGGCCGTCGACGCCCGGCGGGCCGAGGTCAACACCTGGATCCGGGACTCCGGGGTGTTCGACGGCGTCCTCGACTTCGACGCCGTGCTGCGCGACCCCGCCCGCCCCACCCGGATGCTGCCCGGCTACGACAGCGGGGACCACCTGCATCCCGGTGACGCCGGGCTCGCCGCGCTGGCGGGGTCGGTGGACCTGGCCCTGCTGTGAACCGTGCCGGGGCTGCGGGCGCGCCGTCCGCCGCTCCGGCACGCTCCGGCCGGGTCCGGCTAGACGTCCAGGTCCACGACCACCGGCGCGTGGTCCGAGGCGCCCTTGCCCTTGCGCTCCTCCCGGTCCACGTACGCGTCCTTGACCGCCTTCGAGAACGGCTCGTTGCCGTAGACCAGGTCGATGCGCATACCGCGGTTCTTGGGGAAGCCGAGCTGGCGGTAGTCCCAGTAGGTGTACGGGTGCGCGTACTTCAGCGGCCGCGGCACCACGTCGGACAGGCCCGTGCCGCGCAGCTCGGCCAGGGCGGCGCGCTCGGCGGGCGTGACATGGGTGAGGCCCTCGAAGACGGCCACGTCGTACACGTCGTCGTCCGTGGGCGCCACGTTGTAGTCGCCGAGGACGGCGAACGGGCGGCTGCCGCCCGCGTCGCCCGCGACGGCCGCCTTCAGGGCCTCGAACCACTGGAGCTTGTAGGCGTAGTGCGGGTGGCCGACCTCGCGTCCGTTGGGCACGTACACCGACCAGACGCGGACCGGGCCGCAGGTCGCCGAGACCGCCCGGGGCTCCTCCACGCCCTCGTAGCCGGGCCCGCCGGGCAGGCCCTTGACCACGTCGTCGAGGCCGACGCGGGAGATCACCGCCACGCCGTTCCACCGGCCGGTCGCGTTCACCGCGGCCTCGTAGCCCAGCTCGCGCAGCTGGTCGAACGGGAACTGCGCCTCGGCGATCTTGGCCTCCTGGAGGCACAGCACGTCCGTGCCGCTGCTCTCCAGCCAGGCCAGCAGCCTCGGCAGACGGGCGGTGATCGAGTTCACGTTCCAGGTGGCGATGCGCATGCCCCACAACCTACCGGGCGGGTACGACAACGGCCCCGATCCCCGCTCCCCCGCTACAGCTGCGCCGACGACCCCGAAACCAGCCGCAGGTGCTCCGCGCCGCCGAGGGCGCCGATCTGCCGGTCGTAGATCGGGCGGGCGAGGTCGGTGAGCAGGGCGTCGTGGATGTCGTAGGCGCGCTGCGGCTTGACCTCGCGGACGTAGTCGATGACCTCGGAGATCTTGTTCCAGGGGGCCATCACCGGCAGCATCAGGGTCTCCACCGGGCGGTCGGGGACGGTGAGCGCGTCGCCCGGGTGGAAGAGCCGGCCGCCGTCGACGAGGTAGCCGACGTTCGTGATGCGCGGGATGTCCGGGTGGATCACCGCGTGCAGCTCGCCGTGCACCTGGACGTCGAAGCCGGCCGCGGTGAAGGTGTCGCCGTGGCCGACGGTGTGCACCCGGCCGGGGAAGGCGGCCGAGAGCTGGTCCGCGACGGAGGCGAGGGTCCAGATCTCGACGGCCCGGTCCGCCTCCAGGGCGGCCCGCAGCCGCGCCTCGTCGAAGTGGTCGGGGTGCTCGTGGGTGACGAGGATCGCGTCCGCGCCGAGCGCGGCGTCCTCCTCGCTGAACATCCCCGGGTCGAGGACGAGCGTCCGGCCGTCCTTCTCCAGCCGGACACAGGAATGCGCCTTCTTCGTGAGCTTCATGGGTCCCATCCTGCCCCCGCCGGCCCGGCGGCGGGGGCTGAGGACGGCGCCCGGGGCCCGTCCGGGGCCCGTGCGAGGCCCGTCCGGGGATCGCACGCGGAGTGCCCGCCGAGCGTGTCCCCGGCGTGGTGGTCACTCGGCGTGGTGGTCACTCGGCGAGCGTGGTCTCCTCGCGGATGACCTGCTGGGCCACCCGGAACGCGCTGTTCGCCGCCGGCACCCCGCAGTAGACGGCCGCCTGGAGCAGCACTTCCCTGATCTCGTCCGGGGTGAGGCCGTTGCGCAGCGCGGCCCGGGTGTGGAAGGCGAGCTCCTCCAGGTGTCCCCCCGCGACCAGCGCGGTGAGGGTGACACAGCTGCGCGAGCGCCGGTCGAGACCGGGACGGTCCCAGATCTCGCCCCACGCGTAGCGGGTGACGAACTCCTCGAAGTCGCCGGAGAAGTCGTCGGCCTGCGACAGCACCCGGTCGACATGGGCGTCGCCGAGCACTTCCCGGCGCACCTTCAGCCCGGTCTCGTACCGGTCCGCCTCGCCCCAGGACTGCGCCGGTACGACGGCCGGGGCGATCGCGGCGATGGGCGCCGCCGGCTGGAGCAGGGCGGGGGCCGGTCCGGCCGGGACCGGCGGGAGGGCGACCTGACCGGTGGCCGAGTCGAAGCCGGGATCCCAGGCGGTCGAGAAGTGGTGGACGAGCAGGTCGGTGACGGCGGCCGGCTGCTCCACCGGGACCAGGTGGGAGGCGCCGGGGACGACCGCGAGGCGGGCGTCCGGGATACCGGCCACCAGGGTGCGGGCCTCGGCCGGGCCGGTGACCTGGTCCTCCGAGCCGACCAGGACGAGGGTCGGCACCCCGACGCGGGCCAGTTCGTCCCGCACGTCGAACACGGCGAGCGCCTCACAGGCAGCGATGTAGCAGCCGGGGTCGGTGGTGCGCACCATCTGCACCGCCCACTCGGTGATCGCGGGCTGGGCGGCCGCGAACCCGCCGGTGAACCAGCGGTCCGGGGAGGAGCGGGCGATGGGGTCGAGCCCGTTCGTACGGACGACCACCCCGCGCCGGCGGAACTCGTCGGCCGTGCCGAACCGGGGCGAGGCGGCGATCAGCACGAGCGAGGCGAGCCGTTCGGGGTACCGCAGGGCCAGCTCGACACCGATCGCGCCGCCGAGGGAGCATCCCGCGTATCCGAAGCGCTGCACGCCGAGCGCGTCGAGCGTGGCCAGCAGCCGGTCGGTCAGATCGGACACCGCGCCTGCCGGGTGCGCGGGCGCGCCGCCGTGTCCTGGCAGGTCGAACCGGAAGACCCGCCACTGCCTGGTCAGCTCCGGGACCTGACGGTCCCACATGTGCCAGGTGGTCCCCAGCGAGGGACCCAGGATCAGGACGGGGGCGTCTTCCGGGCCGTCGAAGCGGTATTGCAGGCTGTTCGGTGGTGTCTCGCTCACCCTTCTGACCCTCTCATGTATCACAGAAGCACCTATACCAGGGCCCACAGGAAGGCGCGCCGTGTCCTTCCACAAAGACCGGAACTCGCAGGAAACGGTCTCGGTACGAGCGGCGTTCCGCAGCGGGCCGAGGGTCGCGGCCGGCTGAACGCGGCTGTCACGGGGATCCCCGAGCCGCCCGCGACGACGGCGCCGGCCGGTCAGAGCTCGTCGCTGCCGCCCAGGCCGGTCAGGGCGCCGACCGGGTCGAGGTCGGGGGTGCCGCGGGGCCACCAGTCGTCGGCGCCGGGGTCCGACTCGTAGGCGTACCACAGGCCGTCGCGGCCGAAGCGGAGTTGGACCCGGCCCTGGGGGTGGGTGAGGCGGTTGCGGGCGGGGCGGAAGGCGGGCAGGTCGGCGGCGAGCAGCAGGGGGCGGGCGCGGTCGAAGCGTCCGGCGGGCGGGTCCCAGGGATCTTCGAGGACGGCGAGCCCTTCGAGCCCGCCCTGCCGCCAGGCGGCCACCGCGCGGGCCAGTTCGGCCGGGGTGCGGCCGACGGCGGCGGCGAGCGAGGAGTAGAGGGCGCGGGTGCCCGCGGTGAGTCCGGAACCGGGGCGGGCCGCGGCCAGCCGGACCGCGTCCTGCCACAGCGTCAGCTCTCCGGCCTCGTCGTGTCCGGTGCTCAGCAGGGCGTGGGCGCGGGCGGCGGCGTCGGTGGCCAGCTGGTCGAGCGCGAAGGGGTCGGGACCGCCCGGCGCGGAGGGGTAGACGGGCGGCTGCCCGGGATGGGTCGGCAGGGGCAGGGGGAGCGGCAGGGGCGGGAGTCGGCGCTCCGCCAGGACGTCGGTGGCCCGCACTCCGGGGAGCGGCTCGGGTTCTCTGTCCTGGGCGGCGCGGGCCGCTCGGGCGGCGCTCAGCCGGGACAGCGCGTCGAGCAGCTCGCGCTCGCCGCGGCCGCGCAGCAGGAGGAGCACGAAGGGGTCGGCGTCCAGCAGACGGGCCGTCTGGAAGCAGAGGGCCGCCGCGTGTTTGCAGGGGTGGCCGTGGTCGGGGCAGCTGCACTGCGGTTCCAGGTCGCCGGCGCCGGGCAGGAGGGGGACCCCGCAGTCGGCGAGGGACTGGGGCATCTCGCCGTCGAGCAGCGCGGCGATGTGCCCCGGGCGGTCGGCGGCAGCGTCCAGGAAGTGCTCCCAGTCGGTGTCGTCGAGGGTGCGCAGGCGCACCTGGACGCGGTACGGGCGGGGGCGGCTGCCCTGTACGTAGGCCAGCACGAGCCCGGGGGTCACCGTGATCGCGTCCACGTGTCCCTGTGCCGCGTAGGCCCTGCCGCGGGCCAGCCGCTTGGCGTCCAGCGCGCCCTCCTCCAGCGCGGCGACCCAGGCGTTCCCCCACCAGCTCTTGCCGAACCGGCCGTCCCCGCCCTCGCCCTCGCCGGTCAGGGGCGGGAAGGCGGGGAAGGTGCGGCGCAGGTCGCCGTCCCGGCGGGGGGAGGCCATGGACCGGGGGACGCGAGGAGCGGCGGCGGGTGCGGCGGGGGAGGGAGTGGGGAGTGCGGGTGATGCGGGCGGTACTGGAGGTGAGAAAGGTACGGGAGGCAGGGAGGGTACGGGAGGTGCCGTGGCGTCCGGGGCAGCGAGGTCCGAGGGGTCGACGCTCCCGGGGCCTACGCGCCCGGGGCCGACCGGCGCGCGACCGGAGGTCGGGGAACCGGTCTCGGGGGCGGCGGAGGTCCAGGGCTCGGACTCCGTCGGTGTCGTCGCGTCGGACGGCATCCGGAAGGCGTCGGCGAGCAGCGCCCTCAGTGCGCCGGCCCTGGCGCCGGGGGTGCCGGCGCGTGCGGGGGCTGGGTGCCGGGAGGCGTCCGGCTCGCGCCGGGGCGCGGCGTCGGAGCGCGGTTCCCCGGTGTCCGTGCGGGCCTGCCGCGCCTCGGCACGGGCGGCCCGCAACGCCTCTCGGGCGACATCCGCGGGGCGCGCGCGGCACGGCTCGGGCGCCCGCCCGCCGACCGTGGCAGGAGCGCTCGTCGAGGCGGCGGGCGGGGTGGGCGTGCCGGTCGTGCCGTCCTGCACGGGGCTCCCGGCGGGGGCGGCCCCGGCCTTCCCGAGACCGGCGGACATGCCAGGGCCGCCCTTCCCACGGCTCCCGGACACGCCAGGGCCGTCACCGGCCGTACCCATGGACGCACCGCTGTCCCCGATCCGGTCGCTGCCGGTATCGGTACCCGTGCCGGGGTCGGTGCCGGTACCCGTGCCGGTGCCGTGGTCAGTGCCCATGCCCGTGCCGGGGACGGGATCGGTGCTCGTGCCCACACCCACGCCCATGCCCGTGCCGGGGTCGGTGTCGGTGTCGGTGTCGGTGTCGGTGTCGGTGTCGAGGTCATAGTCGGCGCCCGCGCCAGGGCCGGTACCGGCACGGTGGCCGGTGCCGGACCCCACGGGGGCGCCAGGGTCCGTCTCCGCGCTCGCGCCCGAGTCCGCGCCCGTGGGGCGGCTCGCGGCCATGGCTCGGCGCAGTGCCGCGCGGGCCGCGTCGGCCGGTCCGGGTCGGCTGTGCTCGTGCTCCTCGGCAGCGGGGCGTCGCCCGGCCGGATCCCCGGTGCCGACAGGTTCCGTACGGACCGCGCGGTCCGGCGGGACCCGGCCGCCCTCCGGGTCTCCCCCGGCTCCCGCCCCGCCGGCCGCCGCGGCACCCCCGTCCGCACGTTCGCGCGCCGCCCGCAGGGCACGGCGTGCCGCGTCGGCCGGGCGTTCCTCGACGGCCGGCCGCGCCGCCTCGTCCGAGGAGTGGGGCACGGGCGCCGACGGTGCCTGCTCCGTGGCTGCCCTCCCGTTCGGCGGTTCCTCCGTCGGCGTCGCCCGCACCGGTGTCTCCTCCGTCCCCATCACGCCTCCCTGCGCAGCGACACCAGGTCGGTCAGCTCACGGTGCGTCAGTTCGGTGAGGGCCGACTCGCCGGAGCCGAGGATCGCGTCGGCGAGGGCGCGCTTGGACTCCAGCATCTGGGCGATGCGGTCCTCGACCGTGCCCTCGGTGATCAGGCGGTGGACCTGGACCGGCTGGGTCTGGCCGATGCGGTAGGCGCGGTCGGTGGCCTGTTCCTCGACGGCCGGGTTCCACCAGCGGTCGAAGTGCACGACATGGCCCGCGCGGGTGAGGTTGAGGCCGGTGCCGGCGGCCTTCAGGGACAGGACGAGGACCGGGGTCGCACCGCTCTGGAAGCGGTCCACCATGCGCTCGCGCTCCGGCACGGGTGTCCCTCCGTGCAGGAGGTCCATGGGGATCGCGCGGGCGGCGAGGTGGGCGGCGATCAGCCGGGCCATGCCGACGTACTGGGTGAAGACGAGCGCCGAGCCGTCCTCGGCCAGCAGGGTGTCCAACAGTTCGTCGAGCAGGGCGAGCTTGCCGGAGCGGGCGGCGAGCCGGTCGGCGGGCGGGGCCGCCTCCTTGAGATAGAGCGCGGGGTGGTCGCAGATCTGCTTCAGCGCGCCCAGCAGTTTCAGGACCAGCCCCCGGCGGGCGATCCCCTCGGCGGTCTCGATGGCGAGCAGCGACTCGCGCACCACCGCCTCGTAGAGCGCGGCCTGTTCACGGGTGAGCGGGACGGGGTGGTCGGTCTCCGTCTTGGGCGGCAGTTCGGGGACGATGCCGGGGTCGGACTTCTTGCGGCGGAGCAGGAAGGGGCGCACCAGCCGGGCCAGCCGGGCCACCGCCTCCTCGTCCTCGCCGTTCTCCACGGCGCGGGCGTGCCGGGCCCGGAAGGACTTCAGGGGGCCGAGGAGTCCCGGGGTCGTCCAGTCGAGCAGGGCCCAGAGTTCGGAGAGGTTGTTCTCGACAGGCGTGCCGGTGAGCGCCACGCGCGCGGGGGACTCGATGGTGCGCAACGCCTTCGCCGTGGCCGAGTAGGGGTTCTTGACGTGCTGTGCCTCGTCCGCGACGACCAGGCCCCAGCGCTGCCCGGCCAGGGTCGGCGCGGCCGAGCGCATCGTGCCGTACGTCGTGAGGACGAATCCGTCGGTCAGGTCCTCCAGGGTGCGGTCCGGGCCGTGGTAGCGGCGGACGGGGACGCCGGGGGCGAACCGGGTGATCTCCCGCTGCCAGTTGCCGAGCAGCGAGGCCGGGCACACCACCAGGGTCGGTTCGCTGCGGGCGCGCTGGAGATGCAGGGCGATGAGGGTGATCGTCTTGCCGAGTCCCATGTCGTCGGCGAGACAGCCGCCGAGGCCGAGGGAGGTCATCAGATCGAGCCAGGCCAGGCCGCGCAGCTGGTAGTCGCGCAGGGTGGCGGCCAGGCCCGGGGGCGGTTCGGCGGGCCGCACTCCGGCGGTCAGCCGGTCGCGCAGGGCGGCCAGGGCGCCGACCGGGACGGCCTCGACCGTCTCCCCGTCGACCTCCGCGCTGCCGGTGAGCGCGACGGACAGGGCGTCGACCGGGTCGAGCAGGCCCAGCTCGCGGCGGCGCGCCTTGCGGACGAGGGCCGGGTCGACCAGGACCCATCGGTCGCGCAGCCGTACGACCGGGCGGTGGGCCTCGGCGAGGGTGTCCATCTCGGCCTCGCTGAGCGGGTCGCCGCCGAGCGCCAGCTGCCAGCTGAACCGCAGCAGGTCCTCGCCCTCGAAGAAGCCGGTGCCGTCGGTCGCCGAGCCGGGCGCGGACCGCACGACCGCCGTGGCGGTCAGGTCCTGGGCCAGGTCGCGCGGCCAGTGCACGGCGACCCCGGCGGCCGCGAGCCGGCCGGCCGCGGCGCCGAGCAGGTCGCCCACCTCCTCCTCGGTCAGGGCCAGGACGTCGGGCGTGTCCTGCTCGGCGAGCCGGTCCAGCGGGGGCCAGACACGGGCGGCGCGCCGCACGGCGAGAGCGGCGTCCACCCGGGCGCGGGGGCCGAACGCGGTGTCCGCGTCGCCCGCCCACAGGGCCGCCGCGTCGGCCACGAGGGTGGGGTCGGCGAGGCTGTGCACCTGGAGGACGGCCGCGCCCGCGCTGCGCACCCGTTCGCCGGTGTCGAACAGGTCGTACGCCGACAGGTCCAGGCGCAGCGAGATCCGTACGCCCGCGTCCATGCCGGCGGCGACCTCGGCGGCCCAGTCGGCGGCGCCGGGCAGTCGCTGCGGGCGGCGGTCGGCGAAGGGTCTGCCGCAGGCGTACGGCGCGGCGGGGGTGCGCGGGAGGGTGTCCGCGACCGCGTCGAGGAAGGAACGCATCAGCGCCTCGGGCCGCGGCAGCCGCAGCGGCCCGGGGCCGGTCAGCGGCACGGCGTGTCCCTCGTACGGGAGGGCCGCGGCGACCGCCCGCAGATGGGCGATGTCGTCGGGGTCCAGGGGGCCGGCCCGCCAGGCGTCGTGGCCGGTGCGGGTGAGTCCGGGCAGCAGCCGACCGCGGGCGGTGAGTCGCAGCGCGTGCAGGGCGGCCGCGCCCCAGCAGGCGGTGGCGGGGTGGGCCGCGGGGTCGCGGCGGGCCCGTACGAGCAGGGGCAGGGCCTGGTCCAGCGGCAGCGACAGCGCGGGGGCCTGCCTGCGGCGGACCGAGGCGCCATGGCGTCGTACGACGGTGAGTTCGGTGCGTTCGGCGGGCTCGGCGGTGTCCGCGGGCAGCGGCGCGTCCGCCGGGTCCCAGAACGCGACGCGGCCGTCGCGCGGGAGAGGGGCGGGCAGGAAGACGGCCGCGAGCCGCAGGGGGACGCTCTCGCGCTCCTGCGCGCGCCCGACCGTGTCGCGCGTGCCCACCGTCCCGCTCGCGTCCACCGTCCCGCTCGCGTCCACCGTCCCGCTCGTACCCACTGTCCACCTCCCGCCCGTGGTCCGGATCAACCGTCTTCGACTCTACGGGCGGGGTCCGACAATCGGCTCCGGTGGCCGGACCGGGCCGGCCGGACCGGTCAGGGGACCGCGCGCGAGACGACGTAGATCATGGGGTACTTGGGGTTGGACGTGTTCACCACCACGTCCTGCGTCGGCTGCGGGTTCTTCTGCCGGTGGACGAAGCCCCAGTACGGGCCGGGGCGGGCGGCCGGGCCGCTGAAGTCCCAGCCGGTGACCTTCCGGTCGCGGGCGCCGATGACGATGTCGTCCCGCTTCAGCCGGTCCCGGTCGGTGCCGAGCTCCGCGAGGAAGGCGTCCAGGCCGGCCTGCGTGGTCTGGAACTGCACGTAGAGACGGCTGGTCTTCCAGTTGTTGGTCTCGTAGTAGGCGACCTGGTTCGACGGGTGCGGGACCGGCACCTGGTAGAGGCGGCGCTGCACCTTGGAGGGCCAGCCCGCGGTCAGGCCGGTCGCCGAGTACTTCTTCTCCTTGTCCTTGCCGCTGTCGCGGCTCTGGTCGGCGGAGATCACCAGATAGCCGGCCGGTACGCCGATGAGCAGCACGATGATCAGCAGGGTGAGCGCCCTGCGGCGGTTGCGGTGCCTGCGGTCCTCGACCGGACGGGGCGGCTCGCCGGGGGGTGCGGCCTGGCGGGGCAGTGCGGTGGTCATGCGGTGTCCTGGGTGCGGCGGGCCTCGGAGTACTTCTCGTAGCGTTCGTACCGTTCCACCCGGCGCCGTTTGGCGCGGCGGAAGCGGCGGGCGACCAGCCGGGCGAGGTCGGCGGCGCCGACCATGCCGGCCTCGGGACCGAGCTGGGCGCGCGCGATGCGGGCCTCGGGGCGGTAGCCGCGGCCGGTGAGCTGGCGCCGGAAGGCGTCGCGCGCCGGGCCGATCAGCAGGTCGTCGGCCGCGGAGACACCGCCGCCGATCACGAAGCAGGACGGGTCGAGCGCCGCCGCCAGGTTGGCGATGCCGACGCCGAGCCACTGGCCGATCTCCTGGAGCAGCTCGATGCACATGGCGTCGCCGTCACGCGCCAGCTCGGTGATCATCGGACCGGTGATGTCGCCGA
Source organism: Streptomyces sp. NPDC104096 (assembly GCF_055584385.1). Classification (NCBI taxonomy): domain Bacteria; kingdom Bacillati; phylum Actinomycetota; class Actinomycetes; order Kitasatosporales; family Streptomycetaceae; genus Streptomyces; species Streptomyces sp. NPDC104096. The sequence goes on along the minus strand of NZ_JBVJMD010000008.1, from coordinate 186,058 downwards.
TGTTGCCCTTGACGTGCTCGATGATCCCGTACGCCACCGGGGAGTCGGCCGCGGCCAGCTCCCGGGCCTCCCGGACCAGCGCGTTGCCGGAGCTGTACTGCTCCCAGCAGCCGCGGTTGCCGCACGGGCAGCGGTGGCCGCCGGGCACCACCTGCATATGGCCGAACTCGCCGGCGACCCCGAACTTGCCGCGCTTGACCTGCCCGCCCTCCAGGATCGCGCCGCCGATACCGGTGCCGAGGGTGATCATGACGAGGTGGTCCTCGCCGCGTCCCGCGCCGAAGCGCCACTCGGCCCAGGCTGCCGTGTTGGCGTCGTTGTCGACGAGCACGGGCACCGACAGACGGCCGGAGAGGCGGTCGCGCAGCGGCTCGTTGCGCCAGGACAGGTGGGGCGCGAACAGGATGCGGTTGCGGTCGGCGTCGACCCAGCCGGCCGCGCCGATGCCGACCGCGTGCACGTCGTGCCGGTCCGACAGGTCCAGGACCAGTTCGACGATGGTGTCCTCGACGACCTTCGGGCTCTTGGACTTGTCCGGGGTCTCCGCGCGGACCTTCTCCAGGATGTTGCCGTCTGCGTCGACGACGCCCGCCATCACCTTCGTACCGCCGATGTCGATGCCGACCGTGGGCACCCGCGGCGCGGTGAGGTGCGAGCGGCGCTCGCGGGTGCCCACGGTACGCAGCACGGGGGCTCGGCGGGAGCCGATGGGGGCGCTGAGGTCGCGGTAGGTGCTCATCAGGCCCGATTGTGCCTCACCGCTCCGGCCGGTGGGTCCGGGCGACGGGGGCCGGTGTGCGGCGCGGCCGCCCGCGCGGCCGCCACCGCTCGCGGAGCCCGCGGGGGCGCGCCCGCGGCCCGGTCGCGCCTCGGCGCCGCCCCGTGCGCCGGTGCCCGCCGCGGCTCGTGCCGCAGGTCGTCCGGCTCTTCGCCGCCCGCCGTGGCGCCGGTCGGCTCCGCCACGGCGGCGTCCGGGCGGGCGCGGTCGCCGGCCGTCGTGCCGCGCCTCGAGCGGTACGGGACGGTCGCGCGTCGGGCGGGTGCGACGAGGGTTGCGGGTGATGAACACAACACCGGGACGCTCCTCCCGTGCCGTCGCCACGGAACCCGCACATTTGCCCGCCCGGTGACCGGGGAGCGTGCGGCGGTCACATTGTCCTGACATTGCGGCGAAAGGGGTGCGCGCAAGCGCGGGGAGGACGGTCGCGGGCCGCGGGATCAGGGGCGTACGAGCAGCTGGAACTCGAACGCGTAGCGGCTCGGGCGGTAGAGGTGGTCGCCGAACTCGACCGCGCGGCCGGTGTCGTCGAAGGTCGTGCGCTGCATGGTGAGCAGGGGGGCGCCCTCGGGCTCGGTGAGCCGCTCGGCCTCCGCGGCGGTGGCGGCGCGCGCGCCGATGGACTGGCGGGCGCTGTGCAGGGTGATCCCGGCGGAGCGCATCATCCGGTACAGGCCGGTGGCCTCCAGCCGAGCGGTGTCCAGGTCGAGCAGTCCGGGCGGCAGGTGGTTGCACAGGTAGGCCATCGGCTCCCCGTGCGCGAGCCGCAGCCGCTCCACCCGGTGCACCTCGCTGCCCTCGGGCACCCCGAGCGCGGTGGCGACCCCGGCGGTGGCCGGGACGACGGTGTTGACGAACACCCGGGTCGCCGGGCGCCGGCCGGCCGCCTCCAGGTCGTCGAAGAGGCTGCTGAGCTCCAGCGGGCGCTTGACCTGGCTGTGGACCACCTGCGTGCCGACGCCCCGGCGGCGTACCAGCAGGCCCTTGTCGACGAGCGACTGGATGGCTTGGCGGACGGTCGGACGGGACAGGCCGAGCCGTGCGGCGAGCTCGATCTCGTTGCCGAGCAGACTGCCGGGGGTGAGCGTGCCGCGCTCGATCGCGGCCTCCAGCTGCCGGGACAGCTGGAAGTACAACGGCACGGGGGAACTGCGGTCCACACCCAGCTCCAGCCGCACGGTGGGGTCCACTTCTGGTTTCGGCACGGTGCGAGCGTAGCCCCGTGGCCGGTTGACGGGAAGTTGTGTAGTCCGGTTGTCCGGACATGCGTCTTGACAGTGCATTGACAGCGCGCGGGGTCAGCCACCAGGTTGTTCCCATGCGCATCGGTGTCATCGGTACAGGTCGGATCGGCGCGATCCATGCGAACACGCTCAGCCGTAATCGCGAGGTCGGTTCACTGATCCTCACGGACGTGAACCCCGCGAGAGCCCAGGAGTTGGCGAACAGACTGGGCGAGACGGCGGCGCCGGGGGTGGACGAGATCTTCACCTGGGGCGTGGACGCCGTGGTGATCACGGCGACGACATCGGCCCACGCCGAACTGATCGGCCGGGCGGCACGCTCGGGACTGCCGGTCTTCTGCGAGCAGCCCATCTCCCTCGACCTGCCCAACACGCTGCACGCCCTCGCCGAGGTCGAAGCTGCTGGAACGATCCTTCAGATGGGTTACCAGCGCCGCTTCGACGCGGGGTACAAGGGGGCCCGCGAGGCGATCTTCTCGGGCCGGCTCGGTCGGCTGCACACCATCAGGGCCGTGACCTCCGACCAGTCCCCGCCCCCGGCCGCCTGGCTGCCGCAGTCCGGCGGGCTGTACCGGGACGCGCTGATCCACGACTTCGACGTCCTGCGCTGGCTGACCGGTCGCGAGGTCGTGGACGTCTACGCCACCGGGTCCGACGCCGGTCCCGCGATGTTCCGCGCGGCGGGCGACATCGACACGGCCGCGGTGGTCCTCACGCTCGACGACGGCACCCTCGCGACGGCGACCGCGACCCGTCTGAACGGCGCCGGCTACGACGTCCGCATGGAACTGGCCGGGGAACTGGACCAGATCGTGGTCGGTCTGGACGACCGTACGCCGATCGCGTCCACGGAACCGACCGGGCCGCCGGCCGCGGACCGGCCGTGGACGGGCTTCCTGGAGCGCTTCAAGCCCGCCTACGAGGCCGAACTGTGCGCGTTCGTCGAGGTGGCGCGCGGTGAGCTCGCCAACCCGTGCGACGGCCGCGAGGCCCTTCAGGCCCTCAGGATCGCGGAGGCCTGCGAGGTGTCCCGGCGCGAGCGCAGGTCGGTCGGCCTCGCGGAGATCCCGGGCGGAGTGATGCCGTCGTTACGGTGAGCGGATCCGACGGATGACGGGTCCCACCGGAGCCGGATCGGCGGAGGGCGGGGGCGGCGGAGAGACGCGGAGGCCGTACGGCCGGAGAGGTCGTACGGCCGGAGAGGTCGTACGGCCGGAGAGGTCGTACGGCCGGAGGTCCGGTTGCGTGGGGGCTCGGACCTCCGGCCGGTCGCGCCGTTCCTGCGCGTCAACCGTTGACGGGCGGCCTTCTCAGCAGCCGTAGTTGATCAGGTTGAACGTGACGTAGTGGTCCGCGGTGTAGTAGTCCTCGTCGGTCTTCTTACCGGTCACGATGCGACGCGCTCCGCGCGTGGACGACCCGGGGGTCTTCACCGTGTACTCGTGGTAGTAGCCGGTCGCCTGCGAGGGCAGCACGCCCTCCCGGTTCTGGAAGACCGCCCCGTCCTGCGAGTACGGGAACGGGCCGCCCTTCTCGATGAGGGCGAGGGTGTCGTACGCCTGGGACGGCAGCTTGGAGTAGCAGATGCTGCCGACCGCGGCGTTCGCCGTCGTGGCGGAGACGGTGCCGCCGACGAGCAGGGCGGAGAGGACGGCGGCCGAGGCGCCGATGCGGGTGATTCGTGGGGGGAATCTCATGCCCTCATGATGACGCGCGTAGAGAGTGGCATGTCAATGACAAGTCTGCGGATTTTGCCGTCAAGTCCGATGAGTTTTCGGGGAGTTAACCTGAGTTCGCCCTTCGCCGCGGGCTCGTTCAGGCCATGGCGAGGCGCGGCCTCCGGGCGTACGGCCGGAAGGCCGCGCCTCGCCGTCGGGGCGGTCCCCCGTCGGTACCCGCGGCCCACCCGCCTCACCCGTCTCACCCGGCGTGGGTCGAGAACAGACCGCCCGTCGGGCCCTGCTTGTCGCCGCCCTGGGCCTTCTTCAGGGCGTTGGCGAGGCCCTCGATGGTGAGCGACTGGAGGATGACGCGGCCGCGGCCCTCCAGGGTCGCCAGGGACAGGCCCTCGCCGCCGAAGACCGCGTTCATCAGGCCCTGGCGGTTGAGGCCGCCGACTCGCTGGACGCCGTAGCGGATGCCCTCCTCGAAGGCGACGACGCAGCCGGTGTCGACCTCGATACGGCCGCCGAAGTCGGAGGGGTCCAGGTCGATGAAGTTGCCGGCGCCGGCGATGATCACCGTGCCCCGGCCGGTGAACTTCTCCAGGACGAAGCCCTCGCCGCCGCTCATGCCGGTGCGGCCGCTCCGGAAGGCGATGCCGAAGTCGACGGTGGACTCGGCGGCCACGAAGGCGTCCTTCTCCGCGAACCACGCGCGGCTGCCGTCGAGCTCCAGGGCGCGCATCTCGCCGGGCAGCACACCGGCGAAGCCGACCGTGCCCTCGTCGCCCCGGGCGGTGAAGTACTGGAACGCCAGCGACTCGCCCGCGAGGGCGCGCTGACCGGCCTGCATGGCCGTCCCCATGGCCTGGCGCAGCATGCCGCCCATGCCGCCGCCCCCGCCGGGCTGCTGCGCACCGCCGCCTCCCGACGGCCCGGAGAGCCGGGTCTCCATGGTCACGTTCGTGGTCTTGAAGAGGAACTTCCCGGCCTCGCAGTACGCGGTCTGGCCGGGGCGCAGGCTGACGACCGCCATCTGCATGGCGTTACCGACGATGTCTTGCCGAAGAGTCACGACAGGAGAACGCGGGAAGCGGACGAAAGAGTTCCGGTCGCCGCCGCACCCGGCCCTCACCGCACCCGGCCGCCCTCCCGACCGACCTTCGAGGGCGCGCCGCCTTCCGGGGACACGGCGCCCGCCCGCCCGGAACACGGCACTCGCCCGCCCGGGACACGGCACCCGCCCGCCCGGGACACGGCGCCCGCGGTGTTCGGCCGTCCTCGCGGGCTTCGACGGTAAGGTGCCGGGGACGTTGCAGTTTGCACCTGCCGAGGTGTCCGGTGCCGCGCCGGGAGCGCCACCGCCGGCCCGCCATCCACGGTGAGGGACGATGATCGTATCGGTGGTGTCGATGCCGGAAGGTGTCGTCACCCGCACAGGACTGGCGCAGGCCCGTGAGCGCCTCCAGGCCTCCGGTCTCGTGATCGTGGCCGTCGAGCAGGAGGACGACGACCCGCCGTGCGACGACCCGCCGCTGTCCCGGCTGCTCGGCGTGGAGGACGAGGCCTGGGAGTGGTTCGGCGAACCGCAGGACGCGGTGCGGGCCGAGTACCACGGCGACTTCGCCGCGTGCGTCGTACCGGTGGTCCACGGCGGCCGCCGCATCACCCACGTGCAGGTGCTGGTCGGTCCCCGGCACCTCGTCATCGTCCACCGGGGGCCCGCCGACGCGGTCGACACCTTCGTCGGCCGGCTGCCGGTGGACACGCCCGCCGACTCGTTCACCGCGCTGTTCCTGTTTCTCCAGGGTGTGCTGGAGACCTTCCGGCGGGCCGTCACGGACTCCCATCTGGAGGTCGAGGACCTCGAGGAGGCGATGTTCGTGGAACGGCGCCCCGAGCAGGTCCGGATGCTGGCCCGGGTGCGTCGGCGCGCGGCGCAGCTGCATCGCGCGTTCCTGCCCTACGCCGCGCTGGCGCAGGAGGTCCTGGTCCGCCGCCGGATGACGAACCACGGCCTCACGGACGAGCGGCGGGCGCTGAACAGCTTGCACGAGCACACCGTGCAGCTGGTGCTCCTGGAGATCGAGTCGCTGCGGGACGCCGCCCGACGGGCCGCCGGCAGCTACGCGTCGCTCATCGCCGACCAGCAGAACGTCGTGATCAACCGGCTCACCATCGTGTCGATGATCTTCCTGCCGCTGTCCTTCCTGACCGGGTTCTTCGGGATGAACTTCGCCTTCCTGACCAACAGGATGGAGAGCGAGGACTCGTTCCTGGCGCTCGGCCTGGGGCTTCAGCTGATCGCCGTCATCATGGCCCTGTACTACGTGCTGTACCGCACGCACTGGCGGCAACTGCGCGTCAGCCGCGCCCGCGACACCCTGGACGACCTGGACACCCTCGACTCCCAGCCCTGACCGGGGCGACCGACCCGAGCCCCGGCCCCCCGGGTGCCGCCCGAGCCGCCTCAGCCGCCGAGTTCCTGGTACCGCGCGGTGAGCGCGGCCGTGCCCTCCCGTGTCAGGGAGCCGAACAGCCGCAGCCGGGAGATGCCGCCGTCCGGGAAGATGTCCACGCGCGCGTGCGTGCCGACGGCGGGGTCCGACAGGACGAAGCGGTGGCCGGTGTCGGGCTGGAGCCGGGTGCGGGGCAGGATCTCGGTCCAGTCGCCGTCCTCGCCGTCCTTCACCGACACCGACGCCCAGCCCGCCGCGTTCCCCTTCAGATACGCCGTGTCGATCTCGATCGCGCGGATCGCGGACCGGGCGGCCAGCCGGTAGCGGATCCAGTCGTTGCCGGTGTCACGGCGGCGGCGGGTCTCCCAGCCCTCGTCCATCCGGCGGGCACGGCCCGGCCTGATGGTGTTCGCCGCCGGGGAGTAGAACAGGTCCGACGCGTCCTCGGCCCGGCCGCCGTTCTCCAGGGCGACCACGTCGAAGGTGCCGAGCACCGCCAGCCACGCGGGGTCGGGCACGACCTCCCCGTACACCCGCAGACGCGCGATGCCGCCGTCGGGATGCTGGTTGACGCGCAGGTGGGTGAGGCGCTGTTCGACCGAGACGGCGAACCCGTTCGCCGCGTGGCCGCCGACCTCGGTGCGCGGGACGAGCGTCGTCCACTTCACGTCGTCGCCGAGCAGCTCCTCCGGGGACGGGGAGCCCGGCACGGACGCGCCCTCGACCGACACCGCCCGGGGGTGGTTGCCGCGGAAGTGGGCGGTGTCGACGACGACGCCCCGGACGACGCCGGGCGCGCCGAGGCGGACCAGCGCCCAGTCGTGGTCCTCGGCCGTCGGCCAGGGGTGCTCGGCCGAGACACCGCGCCGCCGGCGCGTCTCCCAGCCGTCCATGATCTTGCCCTTGTGTCCGAAGCGCTCGGGGTCGAACTCGGCGGGGCCGGGCAGCAGCAGGTTCTCCCGCTGGGCGAAGAACTCGTCGTTGGCGGCGACGACGGCGCCCCCGAGCCGCCGGTCGGCGAGGTCGGTGTGGCGGGTGAAGGGGAAGTCGGCGGTGCGGTAGTCCGCGTACGGGTCACCGCCGCCGTAGGGGTTCGCGTCGCCGGTGAAACGGACCGGGGGGAGTTCGTGCTGCGCCGTCACGGTGATCAGGTGTTCCTCTCGGGCGCCGGCCGCCGCGGGGGCGGGACGGATCAGGGGGTGCGGGTCAGCAGTCGGCCTTTCGGCGCGGTGAACACGCCGTCCGCGAAGATGCGTTCTCCGCGCAGCCAGGTGGACTTCACGACCCCGTGGAGGGTCTTGCCCGCGTACGCCGTGACGCGGTTGCGGTGCTGGAGCGCCGCCGGGTCCACGGTGAACGTCTCGTCGGGGGCGAGGACGGCGAAGTCGGCGTCGTGGCCCGGCGCGACGGCGCCCTTGCGGCCGTCCAGTCCGACCAGCCGTGCCGTGCGGGCGGACATCCAGCGCACGACGTCGTCCAGGCCGTGGCCGCGGTTGCGCGCCTCGGTCCAGACGGCCGGCAGGCTGAGCTGAAGGCCGGAGATGCCGCCCCAGGCGGTGGCGAAGTCGTCGGTCTTCAGGTCGGCCGTCGACGGCGAGTGGTCGGTGACCACGCAGTCGACGGTGCCGTCCGCCAGCGCCCGCCAGAGCAGGTCCTGGTTGGCCGCCTCGCGGATCGGCGGGCAGCACTTGAACGCGCTGGCGCCGTCGGGGACCTCCTCCGCGGTCAGGGTCAGGTAGTGCGGGCAGGTCTCGACGCTGACCCGCACGCCCTGGGCCTTGGCGGCGGCGATCAGCGGCAGCGCGTCGCCGGAGGACAGGTGCAGGACGTGCACGCGCGCGTCCAGTCGCTCGGCCTCCGCGACGAGCGCGGCGACGGCGCTGTCCTCCGCGTCGCGCGGGCGTGAGGCGAGGAAGTCGGCGTACCTGGGGCCGCCGCGCCGCGGGGCGGTGTCCAGGTGGTGCGGATCCTCGGCGTGCACGATCAGCAGGCCGCCGAACCCGGCGATCTCGGCGAGCGAGCGCCCGAGCCGGTCCCGGTCGAGGTGCGGGAACTCGTCCACGCCCGACGGGGACAGGAACGCCTTGAAACCGAAGACTCCGGCGTCGTGCAGCGGGCGCAGGTCCCCGACGTTGTCGGGCAGGGCGCCGCCCCAGAAACCGACGTCGACGTGCGCCTTGTCGGCGGCGACCCGCTGTTTCGTACGGAGGTGCTCGACGGTCGTCGTCGGCGGGAGGGAGTTGAGCGGCATGTCGACCAGGGTGGTGATGCCGCCGGCCGCCGCCGCGCGCGTGGCGGTCCAGAAGCCCTCCCACTCGGTGCGGCCCGGGTCGTTGACGTGGACGTGGGTGTCGACCAGGCCGGGCAGCAGGACGTCGTCGCCGAGGTCCTCCAGCCGGGCCCCGGACGGCACCTCGGCGTCGTACGGCAGCACGGCCGTGATCTTCCCGGCGCGGACCGCGACCGAGGCGGCGCGTGTCCCTTCCGGAGCGACGACGCGCCTCGAGCGCAGCACCAGTTCGGCGTCGGACACCTGACCCCTCTCTCTGCCGTCGTTCGGTCTCTGCTGCTGTTCGGTCTCTCTGTCGCTGTTCGGTTCCGCGTTCTTCCGGGACACGGGATTTACTTCCACGTAACGGAATTCAACTTTCTGTTGAAGGAGTCTTCACTCCCGCCTCCGCGCCGTCAAGAGCACCCTCGCCCACAGTGGACCGCATGCCGCCGTTCCTGCGATTTTCCATATGTCGGAACCGTATTTCTGACAAGCAGAACGTAGTTCCGCCTCCACGGGCGGCCTGCCTGCCGCCGGGTAGGCTGCTGATCTCCGCCACGCCGAAAGGAACGCGCCGTGCCGACGTCCAGCGCCAGCACCACCGACTCCGCCAAGTCCGCCAGTGGTGGGGTCCAGTCCCTGGAGCGCGCCTTCGACCTGCTGGAGCGGATGGCGGACGCGGGCGGCGAGGTCGGACTGAGCGAGCTCTCGGTGAGCAGCGGGCTGCCGCTGCCCACCATCCACCGCCTGATGCGCACCCTGGTGGCCTGCGGTTACGTACGCCAGCAGGCCAACCGCCGGTACGCGCTCGGTCCGCGGCTGATCCGGCTCGGCGAGTCCGCCTCGCGGCTGCTCGGCACCTGGGCCCGGCCCTACCTGGCCCGCCTGGTGGACGAGACCGGCGAGACGGCGAACATGGCGCTGCTCGACGGGGACGAGATCGTGTACGTGGCGCAGGTGCCGTCGAGGCACTCGATGCGCATGTTCACCGAGGTCGGCCGGCGGGTCCTGCCGCACTCCACGGGCGTGGGCAAGGCACTGCTGGCCGACTTCCCCGACCACGAGGTACGGGCCCTGCTCGGCCGTACCGGCATGCCCGCGGCGACGGAGAAGACGATCGTCACGCCCGAGGGCTTCCTCGCGGCCCTGGAGGAGGTACGGCAGGCCGGGTACGCCGTCGACGACAACGAGCAGGAGATCGGCGTGCGCTGCCTCGCGGTCTGCGTGCCGGACTCCCCCACCGCCGCCGCGATCTCGATCTCCGGCCCGGCGGGCCGGGTCACCGAGGCGGCCACGGAGCGGATCGTGCCGGTCCTCCAGCAGGTCGCCCGGGAACTGTCGGAGGCGCTGGCCGGCTCGGGCACCGCCAGCGGGTAGCCCGGCGAAGTTCAGCGCCGCGGGGGCTCGCCGAAGAGCTCGACCGCCGTACGGACGTCCGCCAGGCCCTGCGCCAGCGCGCTGACCGAACCGATGGCGCCCGCGATCAGCAGTAACGAGCGGCGCAGACGCGGAATTTCCGGGGCGCCCCCGGCCGTCATGGCGTTCAGTGCGGCGAGTTCGTCCTCGGCGATGTCCCGGTCGGAGAACTCCACCGGATGGGCGGCCAGTTCGCGACGCAGCCGGGACACCGCGGAGCGCAGCCCCGCCACCCGCGGATCCTCGTCGCTCCCGGTCACAGACTTCTGCTCCGCACTCCGCAACACAGTCCTCCCCCTCACCCGCGCCCCGCACCCCACACCCGCGCCCCACCGTCCCCGCCGCGCGCCCCGCGCCTGGTACCCGGTCGGGGCGGGCGCCCAGTTAACGCCACCGGGACCCGCGTCCGCCAGTCCGATGCACCGTCAACTTCCTTTGTACGCAAAGGAGATCGAATGGTTCAGAGCGCGCTGTGCCAGACCTGCACATCGAGGGTGACGTACCGGCTCGGGTCGGACCGCGGGGAGATCCCCTGGTAGGTGACCAGCCCGACGTCCCCGGCCCCGCCGAGCACACAGAACTGCTGCCCCTTGACCAGGGTGTCGGTGGACAGGTGCAGGGCGTACCGGGTCTCGGTGCGGCAGGTCTCCAGGGTGCCCTTCTGCGTCCGGGTCAGCAGGATGATCCTGGCGTCCGTCTGGATCCAGTCGAGGTCCGCGTAGTACTCGATGTCGACGGGGGTGTCGTCACCGGTCGGCCGCAGCGTGTCGTCGCTCAGCGTCAGGTGATAGCCGCTGGTGACGTCGATGCCCTTCCGGTCGAGGTCCGGCGCCGCGCCCGCGTCCACGGTGCGGCTCGGCGAGGCGGTCGGCTCCGGGCTCCCGTCGGTCCGCCCCTCTTCGCCGGCGGGCGTCGTGCTCTGGGCCGCCGGGCTCCGGGAGTGCCCGGTCCCCTGGGCCGCCGGGGTGTCCTCGTCCCGCCGGCCGTCCTGCGTCAGGACGTACGCCGTCCCGGCCCCCGCGGCCGCGAAGACGAGGACCCCGGCCGCCGCGGCCGCGACGAGACGGGCCCGGCGACGCCCGGGAGGCGCAGCGGCCGTCGGAGCGCCCGTCGGAGCCGCCACCGGAGCCGCCGCCGGGGCGGCCGGCACGGTGGGTGTCCGGTGCACGTCGGCGGACCGGGCGGCAGCGACCGGGCCGAAGCCCTGCGGAGGCGCCCCGGGCGCGGCGCCGGGAGCCGGCGGGGCGACCGGGGTCGGCGGTACGACAGGGACTGGTGGTGCAGTAGAGGCCTGCGAGGCGACAGGGGATGGTGGTGTGACAGGGACCGGTGGTGCGAGCGGTGGGGCAGGGGCGGCCGCCTGGGCCGGGATGTCCGCGGCCACCGCGCCGGGCAGCCACTCCTGCGGCCGGCGCAGCACCGTCTCCGCACCGGCCGCCCGGCACAGCGCGACGACGTCCGTGACGGAGGGCCGGACCACGGGGTCCTTGGCGAGGCAGCGGGTGACGAGCTCCCGTATCTCCCCGGGCAGGGCGGAGAGTCCGGGTTCCTCGTGGACGATCCGGTACAGCACGCCGTGCCCGGTGCCCTCACCGAACGCGGGGGTGCCGAGCGCCGCGTAGGCGGCGACCTGGCCGAGCGCGAACACGTCGGTCGCCGGGGTGATCTCGCGCCCCGCGGCCTGCTCGGGGGCCATGAAGGACGGGGTGCCGACGGTGACGCCGCTGCCGGTGAGCGCGGTCGCGTCCGCGGCCCGCGCGATGCCGAAGTCGATCACCCGGGGACCGTCGGAGGCCAGCAGCACGTTCGACGGCTTGAGATCGCGGTGCACGATGCCCGCCCGATGGATGACGTGCAGCGCCTCGGCGATCCCGGCGACGAGCAGCAGCACCGTGGGCACCGGCAGCGGCCCGTGCGCGGCGACCGCGTCGGCCAGCGAGGGGCCGGGCACGTAGGCCGTGGCGAGCCAGGGCCGCGGGCCGTCCGGGTCGGCGTCGATCACGGGCGCGGTGTAGAGGCCCTGGACCCGCTGGGCGGCGTCGACCTCGCGCCTGAAACGGCGCCGGAACTCGGGGTCCTCGCTGAACTCCGGCCGGATCACCTTGACCGCGACGGCCCTGCCGCCGGGCGTGTACGACAGATAGACCCTGCCCATGCCGCCCGCGCCGAGCCGCGCGGAGAGCCGGTACCCGGCGACCGTCTCGGGGTCCCCCGCCTCCAGCGCGCCGAAGACTCCCCCGCGCGCCGCCGTGCCGTCCGCCGAGTCCAACTCGCGCTCCCCAGTACCCACTTCGCCCCCGGTGCTCCTACGGTGTCCATGAAACCCCATACGCCGTCCCGGCCTCCACCCGCGTCCTGCGGTATGCAGGGTCCATGACGACATCTCGGACGGCGCCCCGCCCGCCGGTGGTCGCGGGTCTGCTGCTCGCCGCGGGCGGTGGACGGCGGCTGGGCGGACGCCCCAAGGCCCTGCTCACGCATCACGGTCGGCCGCTGGTGGAGCACGCGGTCCAGGTGCTGCGGTCGGCCGGTTGCCGGCGCGTCCACGTGGTCCTGGGGGCGCAGGCGGACACCGTACGGCGGCAGGCGGAGCTCGGCGGCTGTGTGCTGGTGGACAACCCGGAGTGGGAGCGGGGCATGGGCACCTCGCTGCGGGCCGGGCTGGCCTCGCTCACCGGAACGGACGCGGAGGCGGCGCTGGTCTCGCTCGTCGACCAGCCCGGCATCGGCCCGGAGGCGGTACGGCGGGTCCTGGCCGCCCACCGGGACGGCGCGTCTCTCGTCTCGGCCGCCTACGCGGGCGTACGCGGCCATCCCGTCCTGTTCGGGTCCGGCCACTGGGCGGGCGTCGCCGCCGCCGCGACCGGGGACCAGGGGGCGCGCGCCTATCTGCGGGAGCACGCGGCGGCGGTGACGCTCGTCGAGTGCGGGGACGTGGGCCGGCCGTACGACATCGACACGGAAGCGGACCTGGTCCACCTCGAGTGAGCGGGGCGTGCGGGACGGCACCGCGCGCGCCGGCCCGCCTCGACGCCGAACGCCGCGACATCAACAGAACATTGAACTTCCGTGATGAGGAAATTAGTATCCACTGATCAAAAGCGTCCGGCCGCGTCCCCGACGCCGTCCGCCTCACCCGGCTCGACCGGCACCCGGTGCCACGCCCGCTGAAGGAAGTGACAGCTCATGTCCGCACCAGCGCCGTCCCCGCTGGCCATCGTCGACGCCGCACCGCTGCCCCGGCAGGAGGAGGTCCTCACCGACGCCGCGCTCGCCTTCGTGGCCGAGCTGCACCGGCGTTTCACACCGCGCCGGGACGAGCTCCTCGCCCGCCGGGCGGAGCGCCGCGCCGAGATCGCCCGCACCGCCACGCTCGACTTCCTCCCGGAGACCGCCGCGGTCCGCGCGGACGACTCCTGGCGGGTGGCCCCGGCCCCCGCGGCCCTGGAGGACCGGCGGGTGGAGATCACCGGCCCGACCGACCGCAAGATGACGGTCAACGCGCTCAACTCCGGTGCCCGGGTGTGGCTCGCGGACTTCGAGGACGCCTCCGCGCCGACCTGGGAGAACGTCGTCCTCGGCCAGCTCAACCTGAGCGACGCCTACGCCCGGACCATCGACTTCACCGACGAGCACACCGGGAAGTCGTACGCCCTCAAGGCCGCCGGGGAACTCGCCACCGTCGTGATGCGGCCGCGCGGCTGGCATCTGGACGAGCGTCACCTCGTCGACGCCGAGGGCACCCCGGTCCCCGGCGCGTTCGTCGACTTCGGGCTGTACTTCTTCCACAACGCCCGGCGGCTGCTCGACCTCGGCAGGGGACCGTACTTCTACCTCCCGAAGACGGAGTCCCACCTGGAGGCCCGGCTCTGGAACGACGTGTTCGTCTTCGCGCAGGACCACCTCGGCATCCCGCAGGGCACGGTCCGCGCCACCGTCCTCATCGAGACCATCACGGCGGCCTACGAGATGGAGGAGATCCTCTACGAACTCCGTGACCACGCCTCCGGGTTGAACGCCGGCCGCTGGGACTACCTGTTCTCGATCATCAAGAACTTCCGGGACGGCGGGCCCCGGTTCGTGCTGCCGGACCGCAACGCCGTGACGATGACGGCCCCGTTCATGCGGGCGTACACCGAACTCCTCGTCCGCACCTGCCACAAGCGCGGGGCGCACGCGATCGGCGGCATGGCGGCGTTCATTCCGTCGCGGCGCGACGAGGAGGCCAACAGGATCGCCTTCGAAAAGGTCAGGGCCGACAAGGACCGTGAGGCGGGCGACGGTTTCGACGGGTCGTGGGTGGCCCACCCGGACCTGGTGCCGATCGCCCTCGCCTCCTTCGACGCCGTGCTCGGCGACCGCCCGAACCAGAAGGACCGGCTGCGCGAGGACGTTCACGTCGAGGCGGCCGACCTGATCGCCGTCGACTCCCTCGACGCCAGGCCGACGTACGCCGGGCTGGTCAACGCCGTCCAGGTCGGCATCCGTTACATCGAGGCCTGGCTGCGCGGCCTCGGCGCGGTCGCCATCTTCGGCCTGATGGAGGACGCGGCCACCGCCGAGATCTCCCGCTCGCAGATCTGGCAGTGGATCGACGCGGGCGTGGAGTTCGAGAACGGCGAGAAGGCGACACCGGAACTGGCCCGCAAGGTCGCGGCGGAGGAACTGTCCGCCGTCCGTGCGGAGCTCGGCGAGGCGGCCTTCGCCGCCGGTCACTGGCAGCAGGCGCACGACCTGCTGCTGCGGGTCGCCCTCGACGAGGACTACGCCGACTTCCTGACCCTGCCCGCCTACGAGCAGCTCCAGGGCTGAGCGCCGCCCGTCCTCACCTGTCCGAGTGGCCCAGGGACCGGCCCGGGGCCACTCGGTCGCGCACCGCCTTCTTGACCTCCGCGGGCTCCGGGAAGCCCTGCTCGCTCCGGTCCCACACCACCTCGTCGTTCACCCGCACGACGAACACCCCGCCCGTGCCCGGCTTCAGCGCCAGCTCGGTCAGCTCGGCCTCGAAGGTGGTCAGCAGCTCCTGCGCCAGCCAGGCGGCCCGTGGCAGCCAGCGGCACCGGGTGCAGTACTCGATCTCCACCCGCCGGACGTCCGTCATTGCAGATGCACCGACCAATCCTGTTCCGCGGCCGGCTTGCCGTGCAGATCGGGGACCGTCTTGAGCCAGTCCGGCCGGCCTCGCCGTGTTCTCTCCGCCCGCCGGGCCTCCTCGCCGGCGAGCTCCTCCCCGCTGGGGAAGTCGGTGGGCAGCCAGGCCGCGGAGGCCCGCGCCCGGGCGTGGAGATGATCCACGTACGCCTCCCGGGCCTCGTCGGGCGTGGCGAACTCCGGGTCGTCGGCCAGCCAGGCGTCGGGGACCTCGGCGACGATCCGGCGCAGCAGTTCCCCGGTCACCGCGGGGGCCAGCTCGGCGTCGGCCGCCCGGGTGTCCGGCGCGTACCGGCCGAGGGCGTGGTGGCGGAAGTCGTAGGCCTTCTGCGGCGCCGCCGAGTCCCAGCGGTGGTGGAAGACGAGCGCGGCCCCGTGGTCGATCAGCCACAGCCGCGGGGGGACCGTGCCGAACGTGGGCCAGACCATCAGGTTGGAGCTGTGCACCGTGCGGTCGACGTTCACCGTCAGGGCGTCGAGCCAGACGATCCGGCCCGCCTCCACCGGGTCGACGTCGAACGTCCCGGCCACGTCGGGCGTGAAGTCCTCGGCGCCCGGCAGATAGTCCATGCCGAGGTTGACGCCCCCGCTGGCGTCCAGCAGGTCACGCACCTCCTGGTGCGGTTCGTCCGCGCCGAGCCCCGGGTCGAAGCGCACCAGGACCAGTTCGGGGAAGCGCAGCCCGAGGGCGCGGGCCAGTTCGCCCACGATCACCTCGGCGACCAGCGCCTTGCGGCCCTGCGCGGCGCCGGTGAACTTCACGACGTAGGTGCCGAGATCGTCGGCCTCGACGACGCCGGGGACGGAGCCGCCGGACCGCAGGGGCGTGACGTAGCGGGTCGCAGTGACCTCTCTCAGCATGTTCTCGGGCCACCCGACCTTTCAGCCTCTCGATCCACGACCGGCTCCCGGCGTGCACACTCCGAGAGTCTGCCACTGATCGCGACGGAGGACTCCGGCGGCCGAAGCCGCGGCCCTCGCCTGTGCGGCGCGGCGGCCGTCTCAGCCGGTCTTCTCGGCGAGGGTGTACGCGACGAGCGCGTTCGCGTGACCGTGTCCCAGACCGTGCTCGGCCTTGAGCCAGGAGACGAGCTCCATGTGCCTGGTCAGCGGCGAGGTACGGATCAGGTCCTGCCACTCGGCGACCGGTCGGCCGTACTTCTTCTCGATCGAGGGGAAGTAGCTGGCGGGGCCCTTCACGGGTGCGGTCATGTCGGTCGTGTCCTCTCCGTCGGCCGGTCCGGCTGCGCCGGGGCGCCGGTCCTGTGCGCTGTCGTAGGGATGACCGGCGGGAGGAGAAGAAATGATCGCCCCGCCGAAGTGAACTGAGTCACACACACCGTGATGCCGACCCCTCCCTTCCCCTCGAACATGAGGGGGTGAGCATCCACGCCACGCCCGGCCGTGTCCGTGGCTCATCCGGCCAGCGGGTTGGGCAGCGGCAGATAGCGGGCGTCGGCGCCGTCCGCACCGGTCCAGCGCAGCAGCAGGTTCGTCTTGCCGGGCAGGGTGGGCGAGGCGAGCAGGGCGCCGATCTCGGCCAGGTCGTGGCGGGCGAACTCACGGCGGGCGGCCGGCCAGGGGTCGAAGCCCGGGTGGCGCTCGGCCAGCGCGCCGGCGATCTCGGTGAGGTGGTTGACCACCAGGCAGTAGACCAGCCGCTCCCAGCCTGCCTCCCGGGACACGTCCGGCAGCAGTTTGACGCCCTCGGCGTCCCGGAACAGCGCCTGCACCGGAGTGCCGTCCGCGTCGACCGCGACCAGGGTGTTCTGGAGGTGCGCCTCCAGTACGACGCCGTGGTCGGCGAAGGCCGCGAGGGCCGGGGGGACGACCGCGCCCAGATAGGCCTCCCACCAGGCCCCGGGGTCCTTCGCGCCGTCCAGCGGGCTGCCCGCGAAGCCCTCGGCCAGGGCCGCGGCGAGCAGCGGCGTGGCGCCGGGGAGCAGGTGGTCGCGCAGCCCGTCGCGGACCAGGACGGCCAGTTCCTCGAAGGCGAAGGCGGCGGTGCGGTAGCCGCGGTCGCCGAGCCAGGCCGCGGGTCCCTCGACGGCCGCCAGTGCGTGACCGGCCACCGTGTCGGTCCGGCGCAGTTTCAGCAGGTCGTGACGCCACAGCCGGCGGATGTCGTTGGTGATGCGGACGTCCAGGCTGAACTTCAGGAAGAGGTCGCGCTCCGGGCTGTACGTCGTGCGGATCGCGGCCGTGGGCCAGACCTCGGAGGCGGTCGTGCCCAGCCGGATCAGCCGGCCGTCGGCGAAGGCGGGAGCGAGGTCGTCGCCGACCAGGTCGAACTGCCAGGGGTGCGCGGGCAGCAGCCGGTAGCCGGGCGGGGCCTCGCCGAGGGTGTCCAGGGCCGCGGTGTCGCCCTCCTCGACGACCAGGTCCTCGCGCACCCCGAGCAGGACGAGCGGGAAGCGGGCGTGCGCCTCGGGGGCGTACGGCAGCCAGCCGGCCACCGGGCCGCCGCCGCGCGCCTTCGGGGCCGGGTGGTGCGGGTGGCCGGTGACCAGGGACTGCTCGGAGCGGAGGTAGGGGTCGTCGGGCGGGGTGGCGGCGGCGCGGGCGGTGAGCAGCGCGGCGACCGCGTCCCGACTGTCGATCATCTCGGCGGGCAGTTCGTGGTTGGACAGCCCGGTGTGCCGACACAGCTCCTCGGCGACGAGTTTGACCAGTTCCGCGTGGTCGAGGCGGTGCCAGGCACCCGCCGCGTAGACCTCGGGTTCGGCGGGCCGCCGGGTTCCGCGCACCCTCAGCAGCCGGTCGCCGCCGGGCAGGCGGTACACCGGGCGCTCGCCGGGATCGGCGGGGTCGGCGGGGTCGCCCAGCGGGCGGGCCACCTCGCGCAGGAGGCAGTTGAGCAGGGGGGCGGCCGCGTAGGCGTCGGCCGGGTCGGTGCGGCCGCCGCGCGACACGCCGACGGGCGACACGCCGGACCGCGGGGCGGCGGGCGGGGCGGCGCCGTCATCGGCGGGCACGGCGGTGTCGCCGCCACCGGGCCGGGCGGCGTCGTCGTCGGCGTGCGGGGGCAGGAGGTCCACGCGATCCACTCGTTCCCTACGGTCCGTCCGGACGGAGATGATCAGTATCCCTGGTGCCACCGCCTGCCTTGACCGACCAGTCGTACCCCACTCGTACCCGAGGAGCCCGAGCGTGTACCGATCATCCAGCGCCGAGGACGCGGTCGCCGCCGGACTGGCCGCCGCGCGTCCCGGCCTCGTGGCGCGGTTCACGGCCGAGCTGCCCGGCGCCCGCGCGGCCGTCCTGACCCGGTTGTGGCGCGCGCTCGCCCATGAGCCGCTGCCGTGGATCGTGCGCCGGGAACCCGGCGGCGACGGTCTCACCCTGCGGCTGTCCGACGGCCGCCGGCTGCACGGTCCGGCCCCGGACCCGTACGCCACCGCCGCGTACGTCACCTCGGTGGAGCTGGAGGGGGTGGCGCACGACCGCCCGGAGCGGCTGATCACCGCGCTCGGTGTGCCGAACGGCGCGGCCTTCGCGGCCGAACTCGACGACAGTGTCGCGTCGTTGGCCCTGTCCCGGGCCGGGCAGCCGGACCGCCCCGCCGCGCGGCGGACCGGCGGTCGGCCCGCGGACGAGCCGCAGGCGGACGAGTGGCCGACGGACGAGTGGGAGTGGGAGCAGCGGGTGGTCGACGGGCATCCCTACCACCCCAACTGTCGCTCCCGGCCCGGTTTCTCGGTCACCGAGCAGCTCGCGTACGGGCCGGAGCACCGGCCGCTGGTGCGGCTGGGCCTGGTGCCGGTGGAGGCGGACGAGTGCCTGGTGACGGGCGATTGGCCGGACTGGCTGCGGGACGGGCGGCGGACGGTGCTGCCGGTGCACCCCTGGCAGGCGGCGCATGTGCTCAAGCGGGCGGGCGACACCGGGCTCGACGCGCATCCGCTGATGTCGCTGCGCACCCTGGCCGTGCCCGGCGGTCCGCACGTCAAGACGGCGCTCAGCGCCCGGCTGACGTCCTCGGTCCGGGACATCTCCGTCCGGTCCGTCTCGTTGTCCGCGGTCCTCTCGGACTTCGGGCAGGAGCTCGCGGCGCGCACGGACGGCCTGCTGCACGTCACCCGCACCCTGGGCGCGGCCACCGCCCACTCGCCGGACCTGGCGGCCGTGCTGCGGGAGTCACCGGGCGCGTACGGGGCGCCGGGCGAGCACGTGGTGCCGGTGGCCGCCCTCGCGACGACCGGTCTGCCCCGGTCGCCGGGCTGGCTGGCGGACTTCACCCGGCTCGCGCTGACCGTCGGGCTGCGGCTGCTGGAGCTCGGTGTCGCCCTGGAGGCGCACGGCCAGAACCTGCTGGTGGTGCTGTCGCCGACGGGCGCGCCGCTGCGCCTGGTCTACCGCGACCTCGCCGACATCCGGGTCGGCCCGCTGCGGCTGGCCCGACACGGCGTCCCGGCCCCCGCGTTGACCGGGCGGACCGTCACGGACGATGTGACGACCCTGCGGCGCAAGCTGTTCGGCTCGCTGGTGGCGGGCTCGCTGGCCGCGACGGCCGGATCGGCGCCGGCGCTGCGCGGGGCGCTGGAGCGGGTCGTACCGGATCTGCCGCGCACCGCGGATCTGAAGGCGCTGCTCGAAGAGCCACTGCCGGTGAAGGCGTTGACGCTGATGCGGCTGTCGCCGGGAGTGGCCGGGGACCAGTGGGCGCGGCTGCCCAATCCACTGGACCCGGAGCCGGGGCGGCGCGGGACGGACCCCGCTTTGTGGCGGGAGCCGTCCGGTCAATAGGATCCGCCGATGATCAGAACACAACGGCTGGCGGTAGGGATCTGCGCCCTGCTCGCCGCGTTCACGGTCGGGATAGCGTTCCCTGCCGGAGCGGTCGCCGACGAGACCACCGCCGACGCACCGAAGGTCGACCTCGTTCTCGATGTGAGCGGGTCGATGCGGGCCAACGACATCGACGGCAAGTCGCGGATGGCCGCGGCGAAGCAGGCGTTCAACGAAGTGCTGGACGCGACGCCCGAGGAGGTCCAGCTCGGCATCCGCACGCTGGGCGCCAACTACCCCGGCGACGACCGCAAGACGGGCTGCAAGGACACCGCGCAGCTCTACCCGGTCGGCCCGCTGAACCGGACCGACGCGAAGACGGCGGTGGCGACCCTGTCGCCCACCGGCTGGACGCCGATCGGCCCCGCCCTGCTGAAGGCCGCCGACGACCTCGACGGCGGAACCGGTTCCAAGCGCATCGTGCTGATCAGCGACGGCGAGGACACCTGCGCCCCGCTCGACCCGTGCGAGGTGGCCCGCGAGATCGCGGCCAAGGGCGTCGGCCTCACCATCGACACGCTCGGCCTGGTGCCGAGCACCAAGCTGCGCGCGCAGCTGAGCTGCATCGCCGAGGCGACCGGCGGGACCTACACCTCGGTGGAGCACGCCGACGAACTGACCGACAAGGTCAACCAGTTGGTGGACCGGGCGGCCGATCCGGTGGTGACGCCGGTCGCCACGGAGGGCGCGGCGGCGTGCTCCCAGGCGCCGACCCTGAAGTCCGGTCTGTACACCGACCGTGAGGAGTTCGGCCAGGAGCGCTGGTACCGGGTGGACGTCGACCCCGGCCAGGAGCTGCGGGCTTCGGTGAGCGTGGCGGCCGACCGGGCCGTGAACCCCGACTACGGGGTGCTGCTGCGGGCGGTGACCGTGCACGCCCGGGAGATCGTGCGCGGCGAGGCCGCGGGCAACGGCCGTACGGACGTCGTCTCGACCGGCCTGCGTTACCCGAAGGCCGAGAGCGACGAGGACGACGCGCCCGCCGAGACGGTGTGTCTCCAGGTCACCAACTCCTTCTCCGCCGCCGCCGGGGTGAAGGCCACGCCCGGTATGCCGCTGGAGCTGACCATCGACGTCGTGGACGGTCCGTCCGGGGCGAGCGACGTGGCCTCCTTCGGCCTCGGCCGCGGCTGGTGGCTGCTCGGCGCGCTGATCCTGGCCGGCTTCCTCGCCGGTGTGCTGTGGGGCTGGCTGTCTCGCTGGCGCGTCGCGGTCTGGAGGACCAACTGATGCGAATCACACGTGCGCTGAGCCTGGCGCTGCTGACCCTCGGACTGGCCGCGGGCCCCGCGGCGGCCGACTCCTCGCCCTCCGCGAGCCCGACCGACGACGCCAAGGCGCCCACCACGGCGGGCACTTCGTTCCGCACGGCGACCGAGGTCGAGCAGGGCGTGACGGCCACGGCGAGCGGCTCCGCGGGTGACTACCTGTACTGGTCGTTCCCGGCGGACGCCGGACAGCGGCCCACCGTCAAGGCGACGGTGAAGCTGCCGGACACCCACGCGGGCCAGTCCTGGCAGATCGACGTGTACGACGGTCTGCGCCGCCGCCAGGCCTGCCAGTACGGGGCGCAGACGCGTACCGCCCAGCCGGGCTCGGCCTCCGTCGAACTGGCCTGCACGATGCGCACGGTGCGCGCCTGGACCGAGCCGTGGGACGACGCCCCGCTGCCCGGCACCTACTACGTCCGATTGACGGTCGTGGGCCTGAAGACGGCCGACCTGGGTCTGCCGGTGAGCGCCGAGATGTCGGTGGAGTCCAAGGACATCGGCGGCGCGGCCGCCGTGGACGGCTCGCTGTCGGAGGCCCTGGTGCCGGGGATCGCGGTCACGTCCAAGAAGGACGAGTCGGACGACTCCGACGGCTCGGCGAAGTCGGCGGTGCTCTCCAGCATCGAGCCGGACGACGGCTGGTCCTCCGGCTGGTGGTCCGACCGCTGGGTGTGGACCGCGGTGGGCGGCATGCTGGCCGCGCTCGCGGGCATCGGCGGGTACGCGCTGACCCGCGGCCACGGCCGCCCGCGCAACGTGCCACCGGGCGTCTGACGCCCGTGCCCTCCGGGCCGGTCCCGGCCGCCTCGCGCGCCGGGACCGGCCCGTTCGCCTTTCACCCGGGAGCCGCCGCCGGGTCGACCGGTCAGACCGGTTCGGCCGGTTCAGCCGCTTCAGTCAGCTCGGCCGGTTCAGCTGCTTCAGCCGGTTCGGCCGGTTCAGCTGTTCCAGTCGGTTCGGCCAGTCCGGACAGTTCCTTGGCCAGCGGGCCGTCGCCGCCCACCTCGGCCCGCCCCTCGCGCACCGCCTCGGACAGGGTGAGCAGCCCCCGGGCCATGGCCTCGCAGGTGGCGGTGTCCAGGACCAACAGCGCGTCGGGGCCGACGGGCGCGGGTCCGTCGCCGTACACCGGCCCGTCCGCGTCGCCGTCACCCGCGTACAGGTGGAACCTGCCCTCCTCCAGCCCGACTTCGAGGACGCCCCGGGCCGCGGGGACCTCCCGCAGCGCCCGCAGCAGCGGGAGCGCGAACCAGTGGGCCCGCACCGCGTCGGTGGGCCGCCGCTCCCCCAGCTCCCCCTCGCCCCACGCGCCCAGCGCCTGGAGCACCGGACGCAACCCGCGGCCGTGGGGCGTGAGTTCGTAGACGTACACGGCGCCCGGCGGGGGCAGCCGACGGCGGGTGGCCAGGCCGTCGCGCTCCATGTCCTTCAGCCGCGAGGCCAGTACGTCCGTGCTCACGCCCGGCAGGTCGGCGTGCAGGTCCGTGTAGCGGCGCGGGCCGGCGAGCAGCTCGCGGACGATCAGCAGGGTCCAGCGGTCGCCGACGACGTCGAGCGCGCGGGCGGCGGAGCAGTACTGGTCGTAGCTTCGGCGAGGTGGCATGCGACGCAGTCTAGACATGTTGTTGGACTTTCCAAGCTCACACTTGGTAAAACCAAGCAACACCAGATACCCGAGAGGCGGCGGCGCATGGAGTTCCGGCAGTCGAACAAGCTCAGCGAGGTCTGCTACGAGATCCGCGGTCCGGTGATCGAGCACGCCAACGCCCTGGAGGAGGCGGGTCACAGCGTGCTGCGCCTGAACACCGGCAACCCCGCGCTGTTCGGCTTCGAGGCGCCGGAGGAGATCCTCCAGGACATGATCCGGATGCTTCCCCGGGCCCATGGCTACACGGACTCGCGCGGCATCCTCTCCGCCCGCCGCGCGGTCGCGCAGCGCTATCAGGACCGGGGCCTGGAGGTCGACGTCGACGACGTGTTCCTCGGCAACGGCGTCTCCGAGCTGGTCTCCATGGCCGTACAGGCGCTGGTGGAGGACGGCGACGAAATCCTCATCCCCGCCCCGGACTTCCCGCTGTGGACGGCCGTCACCACCCTGGCCGGCGGCAAGGCGGTGCACTACCTGTGCGACGAACAGGCCGACTGGTACCCGGACCTGGACGACATGGCGTCGAAGATCACCGACCGCACCAAGGCGGTCGTGATCATCAACCCGAACAACCCCACGGGCGCGGTCTACCCCAAGGAGATCGTCGAGGGCATCCTCGACCTGGCCCGCCGGCACGGCCTGATGGTCCTCGCCGACGAGATCTACGACCAGATCCTGTACGACGACGCCGTGCACCACTCGGCCGCCGCGCTCGCCCCCGACCTGGTGGTCCTCACCTTCTGCGGCCTGTCGAAGACGTACCGGGTGGCGGGTTTCCGCTCGGGCTGGCTGGTCGTCACCGGCCCCAAGCAGCACGCGAAGAGCTATCTGGAGGGCCTGACCATGCTGGCCTCCATGCGGCTGTGCGCCAACGCGCCCGCGCAGTACGCCATCCAGGCGGCGCTCGGCGGCCGCCAGTCCATCCACGAGCTGACCGCCCCCGGCGGACGGCTGTACGAACAGCGCACCGTGGCCTGGGAGAAGCTGAACGAGATCCCGGGGGTGTCGTGCGTGAAGCCGAAGGGCGCGCTGTACGCCTTCGCGCGCCTGGACCCCAAGGTGCACCGGATCCACGACGACGAGAAGTTCGTCCTGGACCTGCTGCTGCGGGAGAAGATCCAGGTGGTCCAGGGCACCGGGTTCAACTGGCCCGCCCCCGACCACTTCCGCATTCTCACCCTCCCCCACGCGGACGACCTGGAGGCGGCCATCGGACGGATCGGACGGTTCCTGAGCGGGTACCGGCAGTAGGCCTCATACCCTGGCGGCATGGGTGATCTTTTTATCGTCCGGCACGGTGAGACCGAGTGGTCCCGGTCCGGACGGCACACGGGCCGCACCGACGTCCCGCTGACCGAGCGCGGCCGGGAGGAGGCGCGCCGCCTGATGCCGCTGATCCGCTCGCACCGCATCGGCGCCGCGTTCGTCAGCCCGCTCCAGCGGGCGCGGGAGACGGCCGAGCTCATCGGTCTGCACGACGTGCGGATCGACATGGACCTCCAGGAGTGGGACTACGGCGCGTACGAAGGGGTCACGACCGTCGAGATCCACCGCACCCGGCCGGGCTGGTTCCTGTTCACCGACGGCGTGCCGGCGGGCCCGCCCGAGCATCCCGGGGAGACCCCCGAGGAGGTCGGCGAGCGCGCCGACCGGGTGCTGGCCAAGGTGGACGCCGCGCTCGCCAACACCGAGGGGTGCGTCGTGCTGGTGGCGCACGGTCACCTCCTGCGGGTCCTCACCGCCCGCCGGCTGGGACTGCCCCCGGCGGACGGCGCGCTGTTCCAGCTCGCGACGGGGGCGCTGAGCCGACTGAGCACGGAACACGGGCGGCCGGTGCTCGCCGGCTGGAATGTCAGACCCCACCCGTAGCCTTCGAGTGGGTCGCCCCGCGGCCCGTGGGCCGGGGAGGGAGCCTGCCGTGACACGACCGCCGACCGCCGCCCAGCGGCGGGTCATCGACGCCGCCGAGCCCGTGACCGGACGGCTGCGGGGCACGCAGGCGCAGCTCGCGGCGCTGGTGCGACACGGGCTGGCCTTCCGACACCCGCGGCCGCCGCACGACCACTTCCTGACTCCGGCCGGGCACCGGATACGCGAGACGGCCGAGCCCGCACCGCAGGCGGCGGACCCGGCCGGGAACCGAGCCGGGCGGACGGCGGACCGGACACCTCAAGGGCCGTCGTCCGGGGCTCCCGCGGACGACGGGGTGTTCGCCGCGCGGGTCGGCGGCGAGGACCGGCCGACGGGGCCGGACGGGCCGGACACCGCCGCGGGCCGCGCGCGGGCGCGCGAGGTGCACAGCGCCTGGCAGGGCCTGCTGGAACTGCGCCGGATGACCAGTCCGGGCGGCGCCACGGAGCTGCCCTGCGGCTGGGAACGGGCGCATCTGGTGCGGGCGGCCGCGCTCGCCCTGGAAGCGGCGGGCCACCGGCCGGCGGGCCCGGACACGGCCGGCTACCGGGTGCGCGCGACCCCGCAGCCGGAGGCCGTCGCCGTGCACGAGCCGGACGCCGAGGCCCTGCGGGCGTGTGCGCTCACCCTGGAGAAGGCGGGCTGGCAGACCGGCGAGCACACCGACCCCCGGACGAGGGAGCGCTATCTGCTGGCCTCCCCGCGCCGGGCCTGACGCCCGTGCCAAGATCGGCTCACCCGGCACCGACGAGCCCGACGACGTGAGGGAGAAGCAGTGAGCGAGCCGTTTTCCGTCCAGGTGACCGTCCGCGGTTACGAGACGGACGTACAGGGCCACCTCAACCAGAGCGTGTACCTCAACTACGCGGAGCACGCCCGCTGGTCGTTGCTCAAGGCGGCCGGCATCAGCCAGTCGGGGCTGGTGGCCAAGGGGGTGGGCCCGGTCGCGCTGGAGACGACCATCCGTTACCGGCGAGAGCTGCTGGCGGGCGACGAGGTCGAGGTGACCTGCGCGTTCACCTGGGGTGAGGGCAAGACGTTCCGGATCGAGCAGACGATCCGCCGGACGGACGACGGCACGGTGGCCGCCGAGGTCACGGGGGTCGGCGGACTGATGGACCTCAAGGAACGCAGGCTGGTCGCGGATCCGCGCGAGCGCTTCCGGGCACTGGCGGCGGACCCGGCCCTGTTCGGCCTGTGAGCCGCACCGGGCCGCCCGGCCCTGCCGCCCGGTGAACGCCTGCCGGTGTTCCTCGGCCCACTGGCGGTAGGTGCGGGCCGGGCGTCCCAGCAGTTCGGGCACCTCACCGGCGACCACCGCGTCGCCGCCCCGGCGGCCCGCTGTCCGGCGGACGCCGGTGGGGGGCGGACGCCGGTGGGGGCGGGGACAGTCGCCGAGAACTGTCACGAATCCGACTGTTCATATGTTCTTCCGCTTACGGTGATTTCCTACGGCCGTCCCCACGCGTTCCCCAGTCGGTGTGCACCAGACCGCCTCTCACAGCGACCCCCTTTGGAGACGACGTGCCGATCTTCCGCAGAATCGCCGCCCGCCGCACGCTGCTCGCCGCTCTCGGCACGGCGATGGCGACCGCCGGATGGGCCTCGGCCGAGGCCGGCGCCTCGCCGAGAGGGCTCGACGACCCGGCGAAGAAGGACCTCGCCATGCGGCTGGTCTCCAGCGCGGAGAACTCGTCCCTGGACTGGGAGGCGCAGTACGGGTACATCGAGGACATCGGCGACGGCCGCGGCTACACCGGTGGCGTGATCGGTTTCTGTTCCGGCACCAGCGACATGCTGGCCCTGGTGGAGCTGTACACGGAGCGGGTCCCGGACAACGTCCTGGCCGGGTATCTTCCCGCGCTGCGCGCGGTGAACGGCAGCGGTTCCCACACCGGCCTGGACCCCGGCTTCCCCGCCGCCTGGCGCACGGCGGCCAGGTCGTCCGCCTTCCGCCGGGCCCAGCGCGACGAACGCGACCGCGGCTACTTCGACCCGGCGGTGGCGCGGGCCAAGCAGGACTGCCTCGGCACGCTCGGCCAGTTCGTCTACTACGACGCCATGGTCATGCACGGCCCCGGCACGGACGCCGCCAGCTTCGGCGGCATCCGTGAGCGGGCCCGGCAGCACGCGGTCACCCCCGCGGACGGCGGCGACGAGACGACGTATCTGAACGCGTTTCTCGACGCCCGGGTCCGGGCGATGAAGCAGGAGGCCGCGCACAGCGATGTCAGCCGGGTCGAGACGGCCCAGCGCGTGTTCCTCCGCGAGGGCAATCTCGGGCTCGCCACACCGCTCAAGTGGAAGGTGTACGGGGACAGTTACGAGATCGGCTGAGTCGGTCGCCGGCGCGGACGAGGGGTGCGGCGGCTGCCGTACCCCTCGTCCGTCCGGCCCCGGGCGGCTGGGCTCAGCCCTGGGCCGTGATCCGCGCGAGGCGCTGGGCCTCGGTCCGGGTGGAACGGGCGATCGCGTCCTCGTCGACGGTCAGGAGCCGTCCGTCCTGCACGATCTGACGGCCGTTCACGAACGACGCGGTGACCGGGGCCGCGGCTCCGAACACCAGCGCGGTCACCGGGTCGGCGATGGAGGCGTGGGCGATCGTGTCGAGCTTCCACAGCACCAGGTCGGCCAGCTTGCCGGGCTCCAGCGACCCCGTCTCGGCCGCCCGGCCCAGGACCCGGGCGCCCCCGTAGGTGCCCAGGCGCAGTGCCTGACGGGCGTTCAGGGCGGCCTCGCGACGGGCGCCGAGGCGGTTGATGAGCAGCGCGTTGCGCAGTTCGGTGTGGAGTTCACCGGACTCGTTCGACGCGGTGCCGTCGACGCCGAGACCGACCGGGACACCGGCCGCGAGCATGTCGGGGACCCGGGCGATACCGGCCGCCAGACGGGCGTTGGAGGACGGGCAGTGCGCCACGCCCGTCCCGGTACGGGCGAAGGCGGCGATGTCGGAGTCGTTCATGTGGACGCAGTGCGCCATCCACACGTCCTCGCCGAGCCAGCCGGTGGACTCGAAGTAGTCGGTCGGGCCCATCCCGAACAGCTCGTGGCAGAACTTCTCCTCCTCGACCGTCTCCGAGCCGTGCGTGTGCAGGCGCACGCCCTTGTCCCGGGCCAGCTCGGCGCCCTGGCGCATGAGTTCGGTGGAGACGGAGAAGGGGGAGCAGGGCGCCACGGCCACCTGCGTCATCGCGTCGAAGGAGGCGTCGTGGTGCTCGTCGACGGTCCGTGCGGTGGCGGCGAGCGCGTCGTCGAGGGTCTCGACGGCGAAGTCCGGGGGCAGTCCGCCGTCCTTCTCGCTGCGGTCCATGGAGCCGCGGGCGAGGGTGAAGCGGACGCCCGTCTCGCGGGCGGCCCTGATGACGGCGCCGGACAGGTCGCCGGAGCCCTCGGGGTAGACGTAGTGGTGGTCCATGGCGGTGGTGACGCCGCCACGGGCCATCACCGCGAGCGAGCCCTGGGCGGCCGCGTACACCATGGGCTCGTCGATGCGCGCCCAGGTCGGGTACAGCGCGACGAGCCAGTCGAAGAGGTTGTGGTCCGTCGCCAGGCCGCGGGTGATCCACTGGTAGAAGTGGTGGTGGGTGTTGATCAGCCCGGGGGTGACCAGGTGGCCGGTGGCGTCGATGCGGCGCACGACGTCCTCCAGGCCTTCCGGGGCCCGGCCCGCGCCGACCGCCTCGATGCGGTTGCCGGCGATGATCACGTGTCCCGAGGCGTGTTCCGTGTCGTCGGCGTCCACGGTCGCGATCGCGCAGTTGTCGATGACGATGCGCTGGGCATCTGCCATGGTTCGTCCTTTTCGCTCTGGGGAGGGCACGGCAGGACCCTAGGAGATCCCGGCGCCACGGACCGGGACCGACGCCGGGAAGCGCCGGGGACACCCGGGTGGGTCAGAGGTTGGTGAGGTCCACCGGTATGCGCGGCTCGCAGCCGTCGCGCAGCACGGTGGCCTCGATCAGGCCGTACGGGCGGTCGGCCGCGAAGTAGACCTCGTTGTCGTTCTTGAGGCCGAACGGCGCCAGGTCGACGAGGAAGTGGTGCTGGTTGGGGAGCGAGAAGCGGACCTCGTCGATCTCGGCGCGGTTGTCGATGATCCGCGCGCCCATCCGGTAGAGGGTCTGCTGGAGCGAGTACGAGTACGTCTCCGCGAACGCCTGGAGCAGATGCCCGCGGACCTCCGCGTACGACGTCTCCCAGGAGGGCATGGGGTCCGCGTCGTCGCTCCAGCCGAACCGCCAGCGGGCGGCGACCTTGGTGGCCAGGATGCGGTCGTGGGCCTCCGGCAGCGTCGTGTACTTGTCCTTGACGTACCCCCAGAACTCCGAGTTCGTCGAGTTCAGGACGGTGAGGTCCTTCAGTCCCGAGACGACCTCCCACGACGAGCCGTCGTAGGTGATCTGGGCGAGGCGCGTCTCCCGGCCCTGGCGTACGAAGGAGTGCCGGGGCCGGTCGGCGCCGCCGCTCCCGGCACCGCTGCCGGTGGCGGCGTCGTCGGAGGTCTCGATCCGGTCCCAGGCGTACTCCTCGATCCGGACGCGGGCGGTCCTGATCGCCTCCTGGCTGGTCACGAAGTGCCGGGCCAGGTGGATGCCGAACTGCTCGGCCGACTCGACGCCGTGCTCCTTGGCGAACGCGTACACCGTGTTCTTGGTGGTGTCGGTCGGCAGGACGTTGGCGTTCGAGCCGGAGTAGTGGACCTCGTCCATGTCGCCGGAGAGCGCGACGGAGACGTTCAGGTCCTTGATGTGGTGGGTGGCGCCGTCCCGCGTGATCTTCACGACGCGGGTCTCGGCCTTGCCGTACTGGTTCTGACCCAGCATCACCGGGCGGCCGGGACGGGAAACTTCTGTCATCTTGCGCTAGCTCCCTCGGTAAACGGAGTAGCCGAACGGGTTCAGCAGCAGCGGTACGTGGTAGTGCTCGCCGGGCTGCACGGCGAACGTGATCGTCACCTCGGGGAAGAACGCAGCACCGTCCCGAGGCGCGGGGGCGTCCTCGCGCGCATCGGCTCGCTCTGCCGCGGTCCTCTCGAAGTACGGCTCCACGGCGAAGTCGAGCCGTACGTGGGTCGTCCCCTCCGGCAGGGCCGGCAGGTCCTTGCACCGCCCGTCCGCGTCGGTCGCGGAGCCGCCGAGCGCCCGCCAGTCGGCGGCGCGCCCGTCGCGGGCGGCGATCAGGACGGCGACGCCCTCGGCGGGGCGGCCGACGCTGGTGTCCAGGATGTGCGTGGACACCGAGGCGGTGGTACCGGTGCTCATGCCGGGTCGGTCCCTTCGGCGAGGCGGGCCAGTCGGATGCGGTTGATCCTGCCCAGTTCGGTGCGGACGATCTCCCGCTCCAGCTCCGGCGGGTTGCCGAGCCGCCGCCGGAGCGCGTCGCGCAGCTGCTCGCCGGTACGTCCGGTCGCGCAGATCAGGAAGACATGGCCGAACCTGTCCTGGTAGGCCAGGTTGAGTGCGAGCATCTCCGCCTTGAGCTCCTCGGCGGCGTCGGCCATACCGCGCTGTTCCCGGGCCGAGGTCGGATCACCCGGCGCGGGACGGCCGATCGGCGGGTGTCCGGCCATGGCCTGCGCCAGGTCGGCCGCGGTCAGTGCGGCCGTGGCGGTGTCGTTGGCGGCGTAGAGGTCTTCGGCGGTGGCGTACGGGCGGGCGGCGAGCAGCCGGCCGGCCCATGCCGTGGAGGCGCACACCTCGTGGAGGGCGGCCAGGGCCTCGTGTTCCCCGAGGACGTTGAACCGGGCCAGACCCGGGGACGCGGAAGTCGAAGTCACGGGAGCCTCCGTAGCCGGATGCGGTCTGCCGGGCCGGACGCGGCCTTCGTGCGGTGCGGACTGCCGTCAGCTAACGCCCTCCGCGAGACAGCGTCAACACTTTGTTGAAAATTCTGTGTGACAACGCCGGTCGACGGCACGGAGCGACGGCGACGGCGGTCGGCCAGGAGCGGACTTCAGCCCTGCTTCTCGCGGTTGAGGTAGTTGTAAATCGTGAAGCGGCTCACCCCGAGCGCGCCCGCCACGGTCTCCACGCCGTGCCGTACGGAGAAGGCGCCGCGCGCCTCCAGCGTCCGTACGACCTCCTGCTTGGCCTTGCGGTCCAGGTCGGCCAGCGGCCTGCCCATCCTGCGCTCCATGGCGGCCAGGATGTGGTCGAGGGAGTCGGCGAGCTGGGGCAGGCGCACGGCGACGGCGTCGGCGCCCTCCCAGGAGAGCACCACGTCGTCGGGGCCGGCCTCGTCGGGCGGGAGTATCTCGCCGCCGATGGCGTCGACCAGCGGCTTCACGGCCGCGATGAAGGCCCCCTCCCCGGCCGCGGTCATCCTTCGCCCTCCCCGACCACGTTGACCTGGAGCGAGATCCGGGTGGCACCGGCCGCCAGGGTCCTGCGCAGCACGGCGTCCACGGCCGTGAGCACCGCGTCGGCGCCGCCTTCCGCCGTGTTGCCGAACGGGCCGACGTCCACGGTGTCCAGCGCGGCGCCCTCGACGACCTCGCGGGCCACCAGCGCGTGCGCGGGAGCCTCCTCGAGATCGAAGGGCTCGGTCGTGAACTCCACTCTCAATCGCACGCGCTCAACCTAACGCGCGGTACCGGCTTTGACCGACCCCCTCTTGACATGCAATGAGGACCGACGGCAGTCTTTCATAAAGCAGAAAGATAATTCCACGATACGGAATCACCTCTGGCTGGTGGAAGGGAGTGCCGAGCCTCATGCCGGGTCATGGCGCGCACACGGCCGCAGAGCGGCGCTTCAGCGTGAATCTGTCGATCCTGTTCACGGAGCTCCCGCTCCTGGAGCGTCCCGCGGCCGCCGCCGCGGCCGGTTTCACCGCGGTCGAGCTGTGGTGGCCGTGGGCCGACTCCCCCGCTCCCCGGCGGTCCGAGCTCGACGCGCTGGGCGAGGCGATCGAGGGCGCGGGCGTCCGGCTGACGGGCCTGAACTTCTACGCCGGGCGGCTCCCCGGCCCGGACCGCGGCGCGCTGTCGGTGCCCGGCGCGGAGTCGGAGCGGTTCCGCGCCAACGTCGAGGTGGCGGCGGACCTCGCCGGAGCGCTGGGCTGCGGGGCGCTCAACGCCCTGTACGGCAACCGGGTCGACGGCGTGACCGCGGCCGAGCAGGACGCGCTGGCGCTGGAGAACCTGGCGCTCGCGGCCGCCGCGGCCGACCGGGTCGGGGCGATCCTGCTGGTCGAGACCCTCAACCGGACGGAGTCGCCCCGCTATCCGCTGGTGAGCGCGCGGGCCGGCGTCGAGGTCGTCGACCGCGTCAACCGGCTCACCGGCCTCGGCAACGCACGCTTCCTGATGGACCTCTACCACCTGTCCATGAACGGCGAGGACCTCCCGCGGGCGATCGAGCGGTACGCGTCGGTCACCGGCCATGTGCAGATCGCCGACAACCCCGGCAGGGGCGCGCCGGGCACCGGCGGCCTCCCGCTCGAGGACCTCCTTCGGCGGCTGCGGAAGGCCGGTTACGAGGGCTGGATCGGCCTGGAGTACAAGCCGGGCGACCGTCCGAGCGCCGAGGCCTTCGGATGGCTGCCGCCCGGGGCCCGGGCGGCCCGCGGGCCGGTCCGCCGACCGGCCCGCCCCAGCAGAGCAGCGGCCAGAGAGGCACCCACACCATGACCAGTCCCGCAGACCCCGCCCGCCAGGACCGGCCCTCGATCGCGTGGATCGGCCTGGGCATCATGGGCTCCCCGATGTCCGAGAACCTGATCAAGGCGGGTTACGACGTCACCGGCTTCACCCTGGAACAGGACAAGCTGGACCGGCTGGCCGCCGCGGGCGGCACCGCGGCCGGCTCGGTCGCCGAGGCCGTCCGGGACGCCGACGTGATCATCACGATGGTGCCCGCGTCCCCCCAGGTCGAGGCCGTCGCGTACGGGCCGGACGGCATCCTGGAGAACGCCCGGCCCGGCACCCTGCTCGTCGACATGTCGTCGATCACCCCGGGGACCTCGGTCGAGCTGGCGCGGGCGGCGGCGGCCAAGGGCGTCCGGGTGCTGGACGCCCCCGTGTCCGGCGGCGAGGCGGGTGCCGTCGAGGCCGTGCTGTCCATCATGGTCGGCGGCGACCAGGCGGACTTCGACGCGGCCCGGCCGGTCTTCGAGGCGCTGGGCAGGACCGTCGTCCGGTGCGGCCCGCACGGCTCCGGGCAGACCGTGAAGGCCGCCAACCAACTGATCGTCGCCGTGAACATCCAGGCGTGCGCCGAGGCCGTGGTGTTCCTGGAGAAGTCCGGCGTGGACCTGGCGGCGGCGCTGGACGTCCTCGGCGGCGGGCTGGCCGGCTCGACCGTGCTGACCCGCAAGAAGGACAACTTCCTCGGCCGCGACTTCAGGCCGGGTTTCCGTGTCGACCTGCACCACAAGGACATGGGGATCGTCACGGACGCGGCCCGCGCCGTCGGTGCCGCCCTGCCCGTCGGCGCCGTGGTCGCCCAGCTCGTCGCCAGCCTGCGCGCCCAGGGCGACGGCGGCCTGGACCACTCGGCCCTGCTGCGCGCCGTCGAGCGCCTCTCCGGCACCCAGGTCTGACGCGCCCCGGGACTCCCGGCGGCACCGTCGCCACCACGGTCCCGGCCGGCCGGCCCGCGGCGCGGCCTCGTACCGCGTCCGTGGCCGTGGCCGTGTCGGTGTCCGGCGGAGGTTCCCGGAGTGCGGATCCGCCCCGCCCGCAGCAGCCTGAAGGCATGACGCATCCACCGACGGAGTTCCCGCACATCGTGGTGCACGCCCCGGCCCTGGACGGCTCCCGGCGGGTCACCACGGGCGACCAGACCCTCGGCATCGCCAGCCATCTGGACGATGTCATCGAGATCCTGCGCATGGCCGACCTGGACCGGATCGAGGTCGAGGAGAGCGATCTCATCGAGTGGCAGGGCGGCGGCCCGGACGACTGGCCGGGGCTGTCGGAGCACGAGCCGCAGCCGTGACGACGCGTACGGACGACGATTGCGGACGTACGACTGAGGGCGTACCCGGGCTACGCAATCCTCAAATCATCCTCTGAACACGGCCACCTAGGCTTCAACCGGCCCCGCGAGCGGGCACATTCTTCTCACGCGGGGCCTGCCGGCACGGGGGCGGCGGGCCCCGCGACGGGGGTCTGCCATGGACAGTGCCGCGCCGAGCCGGCTGGAACCGCACGCGATCGCCCTGCTGCGCGGCGGTCCCTGCGCCGCCGTCACGGTGGCCGTCCTCTCGCTGCATCTGCGCGGTGCCGTCGGGCCCGGCCGGGTGGGCACGATGCGCACCACCGGCCCGGCCGCGGACCGTTCCCTGCCGCCGCTCACCAAGGCCGTGCACGCCGCGCTCTACCGACCCGCGGGCCTACGGCAGTTGCTGGACCGGCAGGCGGTGCGCCGAGCGCTCACCGGGCTGCGGGACGAACTCAGGACCGCCGGGCTGCTCCGTACGTTCCCGCCCGGTCGCACCCGCGCCGGCCGCCGCACCCTGAAGGCCCTGCGCGCCCGGCACCCCATGCCCGCCCACGATCCGGGGCTGCCGGTGGAGGACCAGCTGCTCGCGGTCGCCCTGTACGGCGACCCGGCGCTGACCGGGCTCGCGCCGCGGTTCACCCGGGAGGCGGGCCTGACCGGCCGGGGCGGGACGACCGAACGGGACCTGCGGCAGTCCTGGGGCAGCGGCAGCGGGGGCGACATCACCGGCTGCGGAACGGCGTGAGCCCTTCCGCGCCGCTCCCTCAGACCTTCAGCGTCCGGATCGAGGTCGGCGCGTGTCCGGGCTCGGTCGCGATCTCCTCGAACTCCACGACGTCACCGATGTCGTTGGTCGTCGACATCGCGATGTTCGTGACGCGCTCCACGATCACCTCGACGACGACGGGCACGCGGTGCTCCGCGGCGAGCTTGCGGGCCTGTTCGAAGGCGGCGCCCAGGCCGCCCGGGTCGGTGACCCGGATCGCCTTGCAGCCGAGCCCCTCGGCGACCCTCACGTGGTCGACGCCGTAGCCGCCGAGTTCGGGCGCGTTGATGTTCTCGAACTCCAGATTGACCTGGAAGTCGATGTCGAAGGCCCGCTGCGCCTGCCGGATCAGGCCCAGGTAGGCGTTGTTCACCAGGACGTGCACATACGGGATGCGGTGCTGGGCGCCGACGGCCAGCTCCTCGATCAGGAACTGGAAGTCGTAGTCCCCGGACAGGGCGACGACGGACGCCTCCGGGTCGGCCCTGGCCACGCCCAGCGCGGCCGGGACGGTCCAGCCGAGCGGGCCCGCCTGGCCGCAGTTGATCCAGTGCCGGGGCCGGTGGACGTGCAGCAGCTGCGCACCCGCGATCTGCGCGAGGCCGATGGCGCTGACGTACCGGGTCTCCGGGCCGAAGACCTTGTTCATCTCCTCGTAGACGCGCTGCGGCTTGATCGGGACGTCGTCGAAGTGGGTACGACGTTGCAGCCGTGCCCGCTTCTCCTGGGTGGCGGCTGCCCAGCCGGAGCGGTCGGGCAGCCGGCCGGCCGCCTTCAGCTCCCGCGCCACCTCGACGAGCAGACGCAGGGCGGCCCCGGCGTCGGAGGTGATGCCGAGGTCGGGGGCGAGGATCCGGCCGATCTGGGTGGGCTCGATGTCGATGTGGACGAACGTCCGGCCGGCCGTGTAGACGTCGAGCCTGCCGGTGTGGCGGTTGGCCCAGCGGTTGCCGATGCCGAGGACGAAGTCGGATTCCAGGAAGGTCGCGTTGCCGTAGCGGTGCGAGGTCTGGAGGCCGACCATGCCGGCGTTCAGTTCGTGGTCGTCGGGCAGGACGCCCCAGCCCATCAGCGTCGGCACCACCGGCGTGCCGGTCGACTCGGCGAACTCGACGAGGAGTTCGGCGGCATCGGCGTTGACGACACCGCCGCCCGCCACGATCAGCGGCCGGTCGGAGGCGTTGAGCAGTCCCATCGCCTTCTCGATCTGGGCACGGGTCGCGGCCGGCTTGTAGACCGGGAGGGGCGCGTAGGTCTCCGGGTCGAACTCGATCTCGGTGAGCTGCACGTCGACGGGGAGGTCGACGAGGACCGGGCCGGGGCGGCCGGACCGCATGAGGTGGAAGGCCTGCTGGAAGACACCGGGGACCTGGGCCGCCTCCAGTACGGTGACCGCCATCTTGGTCACCGGCCTGGCGACGGAGGCGATGTCGACGGCCTGGAAGTCCTCCTTGTGGATCACGGAGGTGGGGGCCTGGCCGGTGACGCACAGGATCGGGATCGAGTCGCCGAGGGCGGAGTAGAGCCCGGTGATCATGTCCGTGCCCGCCGGACCAGAGGTCCCGACGCAGACGCCGATGTTGCCGGGACGGGTGCGGGTGTAGCCCTCGGCCATGTGCGAGGCGCCCTCCACGTGGCGGGCGAGGGTGTGGCTGATGCCCCCGGCGGCCTCGAGGGCCGCGTAGAAGGGGTTGATCGCGGCGCCGGGGACACCGAACGCGTCGGTGACGCCCTCGCGCTTGAGGATCTCGACTGCCGCACGGGCAGCGGTCATACGGGCCATGGAGTACTCCTGCCTCGACTGCCGGATCCGCTCGACCGTCGCGCCCCGAGCGCTTCCCTCACGCTTCCGGGGATTCCGTGGATTCCACGGGTCCCTTAATTTCGTATCACGGAATTCAACTTCTGCTATCTGGAAGTAATGTAGGCGGGTGCGGCGAAGGCGGTCAAGGGACGGACAGACGGGGCCCTCCTGGAGGACGATGGGGGCCGTCCCCCCGTGATGCCGTCCTGGAGCGGGCCATGTCCGAGAGCCTGCCGGTGCGCTGCCCGGCCTGTCGGCGCGAGCACGTCTATGCCTCGCCGTCGTACCCGTGCGCGTGCGGAGCGCCGGTGGCCCCGCCGCTGGACCCGCGCGGCAAGCCCACGGCGCTGGCCCACCGGGTCTGGGAGGAACAGTGGGTCACCGTGCGGTGCGCGGCCTGCGGCAGCCGGGGCCAGTGGCCAGCGCCGGAACTGGGCTGCCCGTGCGGCACGGTGCTGCGCCTCCCGGTCGCGGCCGCCCCCGCCACCGGTGCGCCGCACCCGGTCTTCCGGCCCGCGCCCATCCGCACCGCGGTGGACGCGGTCACGGCCGCGGCCCGCTATCTGAGCGGGCTCGGCTACCGGGACATCCGCCGGGGCGAGCGACGGCCGCCGGCCGGGATCGCGCTGGCCGGCCACGGTCTCGTCGCCCAGGTGGACCCCACGGCGCGCCCGGCGCGCGTGCGGGACGTGGAGTGCCTGTGGCTGACCGCCATGGCGGAATCCTCGGCCTGCGCCTACTTCTCGCTCGCGGGGTACGCCGAGGACGCCCGCGGCCGGGCCGACGTCCTGCTCGTCCCCCTCTTCGTCCTCGACCTGCTGGGCACACCGAGGCCGGTGAACGGCCCCGCGGACCGGCTGCACGCGTCGGGGGCGCCCTGACCGTCCGGCCCGGCACTCTCCGCCACCGACCGCGGGACGCCCGGAAGACCCCCGCCTCGCCGATCCCGACCCGCGCGGCCCGGGAATCCGCCCCGCCGCCCCGGACCCCGCCCCCTCCCTCCAGGAGACCGCCCCCTCCGTCCCTCTAGGAGACCGCCCCCTCCGTCCACTTCTCCCGCAGTTCGATCTTGCGTACCTTGCCGGACACCGTCATCGGGAAGCCCGCCAGGATCTGGAGCCTGCTCGGGACCTTGTAGTGCGCGAGCCGGTCCGCGCAGAAGGCCCGCAGTTCCTCCAGGGTGAGCGGATCGGCGGGGTCGCTCGGGATGACGCAGGCGAGGACCTCCTCGCCGTACCGCTCGTGCGGCACGCCGACCACCTGGACGTCCCGGATCTTGGGGTGGGCGTACAGGAACTCCTCGATCTCCCGCGGGTAGATGTTCTCGCCGCCCCGGATGATCATGTCCTTGATGCGGCCGACGATCTCGACGTACCCGTCCTCGCGCATCATGGCCAGGTCGCCGGTGTGCATCCAGCGTCCCGCGTCGACGGCCTCGGCGGTCTTCTCCGGCTCGTCCCAGTAGCCGAGCATCACGCTGTAGCCGCGGGTGCACAGTTCGCCCGCGGCACCGCGCGGCACGGTCACCCCGGTCGCCGGGTCGACCACCTTGACCTCGATGTGCGGCAGGACCCGGCCGACGGTGCCGGTGCGGTGTTCGAGGTCGTCGTCCCTGCGGGTCTGGAGCGAGACCGGGGAGGTCTCGGTCATGCCGTAGCAGATGGAGACCTCCGCCATGTGCATCTCGGCGACCACGCGTTTCATCACCTCGACCGGGCAGGGCGAGCCCGCCATGATGCCGGTGCGCAGCGACGACAGGTCGTACGTCGCGAAGTCGGGGAGGTTCAGCTCCGCGATGAACATGGTCGGGACGCCGTAGAGCGAGGTGCACCGCTCCTGCTCGACGGCCCGCAGGGTCGCCGCCGGGTCGAACGACGGGGCGGGGATCACCATGCACGCGCCGTGCGAGGTGGCGGCCAGATTGCCCATCACCATGCCGAAGCAGTGGTACAGCGGGACGGGGATGCAGATCCGGTCCTGTTCCGTGTAGCCGACCGTACGGCCCACCCAGTAGCCGTTGTTGAGGATGTTGTGGTGGGAGAGCGTGGCGCCCTTCGGGAAGCCGGTGGTGCCCGAGGTGTACTGGATGTTGACCGGGTCGTCGCAGCTCAGCTCCGCCTGCGCCGCGGCGACCCGCTCGGGCGCGACGCGCTCGGCGGAGGCCGTGAGGGCGTCCCACGACGGGTCGCCGATGTAGAAGACGTCGCGCAGCTCGGGGCACTTGTGCCGGACCTGCTCGACCAGCGCCCGGTAGTCGCTCCCCTTGTGGGCGAGGGAGGCGACTAGCAGCGCGATGCCGGCCTGCTTCAGCACGTACTCCAACTCGTGCGCGCGGTAGGCGGGGTTGATGTTCACCATGATCACGCCGAGGCGGGCGGTGGCGTACTGGACGAACACCCACTCGGGGCAGTTGACCGCCCAGATGCCCACCCGGTCGCCCTTGGCGATGCCGTGGGCGAGCAGTCCGCGGGCCACCTCGTCGACGGCCGCGCCGAACTCGGCGTAGGTCCACCGCCGTCCGGACTGCACGTCGACCAGTGCCTCGCGGTCGGGGTGGGCGGCGATCGTCCGGTCGAGGTCGGCCCCGATCGTGGCGCCGAGCAGGGGGACCTCGCTGGTCCCGTGGGTGTAGGAAGGTTCGGTCACCGGAAGTCCTCCTCGCGGTACTCGGCGTCCGAGCCGGCGGCCGTGGCCTCGCGCAGCTCGATCCGGCGGATCTTGCCGGAGACGGTCTTGGGCAGGCCGCCGAACTCGAGGCGGCGGATGCGCTTGTAGGGCGCGAGGACGTCGCGCGAGTGCTCGAAGAGCACCTTCGCGGTGTCCGGGCCCGGCTCCCAGCCCTCGGCGAGGACGACGTACGCCTTGGGCACGGCCAGGCGCAGCTCGTCCGGCGCGGGCACGACGGCCGCCTCGGCCACCGCCTCGTGCTCCAGCAGGGCGCTCTCCAGCTCGAAGGGGCTGATCTTGTAGTCGGAGGCCTTGAACACGTCGTCCGCGCGTCCCACGTAGGTGATGTAGCCGTCCGCGTCCCGGGCGCCGATGTCGCCGGTCCGGTAGTAGCCGCCCGCCATCGCCTCCGCGGTACGGTCCGGGGCGCCGTGGTAGCCGGTCATCAGGCCGACCGGGCGCGCCGACAGGTCGAGCGCGATCTCGCCCTCGGCGACCCCGGGCGCGCCGGACACCGGGTCGAGCAGTTCGACGCGGTAGCCGGGGCACGGGCGGCCCATGGAGCCGGTCTTCAGCGGCTGGCCGGGGCTGTTGGCGACCTGCACGGCGGTCTCGGTCTGGCCGAAGCCGTCCCGGATGGTCACCCCCCAGGCCCGCCGGATCTGCTCGATGACCTCGGGGTTGAGCGGCTCGCCCGCGGCGACGACCTCGCGCGGCGGGGTGCGCAGCTGGGTCAGGTCGGCCTGGATGAGCATCCGCCAGACGGTGGGCGGGGCGCAGAACGTCGTCACGGCGGCCCGGTCCATCTCCGCCATCAACCGGGCCGCGTCGAAGCGGGTGTAGTTGTGGATGAAGACGGTCGCCTCGGCGTTCCACGGCGCGAACAGGTTGGACCAGGCGTGCTTGGCCCAGCCGGGCGACGAGATGTTCAGGTGC
The DNA here is from genome assembly GCF_055584385.1 of Streptomyces sp. NPDC104096. Lineage (NCBI taxonomy): Bacteria > Bacillati > Actinomycetota > Actinomycetes > Kitasatosporales > Streptomycetaceae > Streptomyces > Streptomyces sp. NPDC104096. The sequence continues at coordinate 146,341 of NZ_JBVJMD010000008.1, read as the reverse complement.
ACGTCGCCGGGCTTGAGCCCGATCCAGTACATGGTGGCCAGGTGCCCGATCGGGTACGAGGTGTGGGTGTGCTCGACGAGCTTGGGGCGGGCGGTGGTGCCCGAGGTGAAGTAGAGCATCAGCGGGTCGTCGGCCAGGGTCGGGCCGTCGGGGGCGAAGCCGGCGTTCGCGCCGTACAGGTCCTCGTAGGACAGCCAGCCGGCCGGGGCGCCGCCGACGGCGATGCGGGTGTAGGGGCCGGGCACCTCGTCGAACTTGGCGGTGTCCTCGGCCCGCACGACCACGTGCCGGACCCGGCCGCGCTCGACGCGGTCGCGCAGGTCGGCGGGGCCGAGCAGCGGGGTGGCCGGGATGACGACGGCGCGCAGCTTCATGGCGGCCAGGGCCGTCACCCACAGCTCGGTCTGGTTGCCGAGCATGACGAGGATCCGGTCCTCGGCGCGCACTCCCCGTCCGCGCAGCCAGTTCGCGGCCTGGTCGGAGAGCAGGGACAGCTCGGCGAAGGACAGCCGGGTCCCGGAGCCGTCCTCCTCGACGATGTGCAGCGCGGTGCGGTCGTTGCCGTGCGCGATCGCGTCGAACCAGTCGAGCGCCCAGTTGAAGTGGGGCGGGCGCGGCCAGGCGAAGCCCTCGTAGGCGGTGGCGTAGTCCTCGCGGTGTTCCAGCAGGAAGTCCCGCGCGCTGCGGAAGAGCTCCGTCGCCGTCGTCATTTGTCCTCCTCGGTGCCGGACCATTGCCGGGCGGCTCCCCGCCATCGTGTAATCCGTGATGCAGGTCTCACTACCCCCGAACGGGGGTGTGTGCAGCACAGCGGCCACGAGATGAGGGGCGGGAACATGGCGGCGGACGCGGCCGGAGCGACGGAGATCCGCGGCGCGCTGGCCCGCCTGCGTCGTACGACCGGGCTGCCGGTGGCCTTCGGCGGTCTGGTCGACGCCGGGCGGCAGCAGATGCGGATCAGCGAACTGAGCGGCAACGCGACGCCGGCGCTGCGCGCGCTCGCGGTGAGCGCGGGCAACGGTCTGGGCGGCAAGGCGGTGGCGCTGGCCCGGGCGTGCGCGGTGACGGACTACTCCTCCTCGCGGCAGATCAGCCACGAGTACGACTCCGCGGTGGCCGCCGAGGGGCTGCGCTCGGTGCTGGCGGTGCCGGTCGTGGTGCGGCGCCGGGTGCGCGGTGTGCTGTACGGCGCGCTGCGCACGGCCCAGCCGCTGGGCGACCGCACGCTGAGCGCGGCGGTCGAGGCGGCGCGGGACGTGGAACAGGCGCTGGTGGTGCGGGAGGAGGCGGACCGCCTGCTGTCGGCGGCCCGGCCGGCCGGGGCCGCGGACCCGGGTGCCGTGGCCGCCTGGGAGCAGATGCGGGAGGCGCGCGCGGCGCTGCGCGCGCTGGTGCCGCGGATCACGGATCCGGTGCTGCGGGCCGAGCTGCTGGCGGCGTGCGGGCTGCTGACGCCGGCGCCCGCGGCGGGCGCCCCGGGGGACGTCCGGGGCGGTACGGGCGGCTCGGCGCGGCTGGCGCCCCGGGAGGTGGACGTGCTGGTGTGGGTGGCGGCCGGGGCGACGAACGCGGTGGCCGCGGAGCGGCTGGGGCTACGCTCGGAGACAGTGAAGGGTTACCTCAGGTCGGCGATGCGCAAGCTGGGCGCGCACACCCGGGGGGAGGCGGTGGCGGCGGCGCGCCGGACGGGGGTGCTGCCCTAAGGGATCATGGTCTGCCAGCACCACCAAGGAATCGCAAAATCGTCGGGTTTAGGACAGAATGACGTCGTTTCATTCATGTGTCCGGGTTGTGAATTTCTCTATGCATCGCCATTTGTTATATCCCTCACCACTCAGTCCGTCCGAATTTCAAAGGGATGTTGCCTAGAATTTGGTACGGACACGACACACGGAGGGGAGCGGTAACCGTGCGACGGGACTTCCAGGAGCCTGCCCGATGCCGCCCCGACCTGGTCATCGGCAGGGAGGACCTGTTCACGGCCGCCCGCGAGCAGCTCGGTCGCTCCGGCAGCGTGCTCCTGCACGGCCCTGCCGGAATAGGGAAATCGACCGTGCTCCAGGCATTGGCCACGGAATACTCGCAGGTGGCCCACACCGTCTTGCGCTGCTCCGCGACGGAGTCAGAATCTCACCTTCCGTTTCTTGCCCTGGCCGATCTCCTCGGGCTGGCTCTCGACCAGGTGTCCGACAAGCTGCCCGCCGCCCAGCGCACCGCGCTGGAGTCGGCGATCACCGGCCGCGGGGAGTCCACCCTCCAGCGTGACGGCCTCGCGCTGCGCCTCGCCGTGCTCTCGGCGCTGCGCGCCCTCGCCGCCGACGGCCCCGTCCTGATCGTCGCGGACGACCTCCAGTGGCTGGATTCGGCCAGTGCCGAACTCCTCGGCTTCGCCGCCCGCCGCCTCGGCGACACCCCGGTGCAGATGCTCTGCGCGGTGCGGACCGAGGGCCAGGAGTACGACCGCCATCTACGCGCGTCTCCGCCCGACACCCTCGCCATCCGCCTCAACCCGCTCTCCCGGGCCCAGGTCTCCGCGCTGCTCGACGACCGCGGCTACACCGACCTGCCCCGCTCCACGGTCCGCGAGATCCACCGCACCAGCGGCGGCAACCCGCTGTTCGCGCTCGAACTGGGCCGGGCCCTCGGCGAGAATCCCACCCCGCCCCGCCCCGGCGAGCCGCTGCCGGTGCCCACCTCCCTGCGGGCCCTGGTCCTGCACCGGCTCGGCATGCTCTCCGACGACGTCCGCCGCACCCTGCTGGTGGCCAGCGCCGGCGCCCGCCCCACCCTGTCCCTGCTGCTGGCCGCCGGCCGGGAGAACGCCGAGGCGGAGACCGCCCAGGCCGCCCGGCTCGGCCTGCTGGCGACGGAGCCGGAGGGCCCGGCCGTACGGTTCGCGCATCCGCTGATCTCCGCCGCGCTGTACGCGGAGGCGCCCGCGCACGACCGCCGGGCCGCGCACGCGGCGCTGTCCACCGCGGCGTCCGACCCGATCGAACGGGCCCGGCACCTGGCCCTGGCGACCACCGGCACCGACCCGGACGTGGCCGCCCGGCTGGCCGGCGCCGCCGCGCTGGCCCGGGACCGCGGCGCCCCGTCGGTCGCCGCCTCCCTCGGGCTGCTCGCCGCCCGCCACACCCCGGCGGGCGCCACCCCCGGCCCCGACGACCGGCGGTTGCAGGCGGCCGAGGACGCGATCACCGCCGGCGAGGTGGAGCTCGCCCGGGACATCGCGCACGAGGTGCTGACCCGGGCCACCGTGCCCGCCGAACGGGTGCGCGCCTGGATGATCGTCATCGAGGCGGCCGGGCAGGCCCTCGGCGAGGTCGACGCGGTCTTCCCGCAGGTGCTGGTCGACGCGGGCGAGGACCCCAAGCTGCTCGCCCTGGTCCACTACCAGCTCGCCTGGCGCGGCCTGGTCGTCGAGGGCGACTTCTCCGAGGCCCGCACCGAGGCCGCGCACGCGGCGGAGCTCGCCGCGACCGCCGGCGACCGGCGCACCGAGCTCATGGCGCTGTCCTTCCAGGCCTCGACCGAGACGCTGATGGGCCACGCGGACGCCCCCACGACCATCAAGCGGGCGCTCAAGGAGCCCCAGGACCCGTATGTGGCCTGCCACCACAACGGCGCCGGCGCGGCCCGGTTCCGCTGGCTGCTGATGAGCGACCAGCTGCCCGAGGCCCGCAGCACCATCACCGCGCTGCTGCGCGAGGTGCAGCGGCGCGGCATGGTCGAGAGCGAGGTGCACTTCCAGCGCTTCCTGGCCGAGACCGAACTGCGCTCCGGGCACTGCGGACGGGCCCTGGACCTGGCCCGCGAGAGCCTGCGGCTGGCCCGCGACTCCGGGATCGGGCTCGGCGCCTCGGCGATGCTCGCCTCCCTCGCGGAGGCCTCCGGCGGTGACGTGGACCATGCGCTGGAACTGGCCCGGGAGGCCGCGGAGCGGGCCGAGGAGGACGGCGACCAGATGTACCTCTCCCGGGCCCTGGCCGCGTGCGGGTACGCCCAGCTCGTGGCCGGGGACGCGGCGGGCACGGTCCGTTCGCTGCGCCGGGTGCGCGAGCTGGAGGCCGGGCTCGGCATCACCGACCCGGCGCGCGGCCGCTGGCAGAGCGACCTCGCCGAGGCCCTCGTACGGATCGGGGAGCCGGGCGAGGCGCAGGACCTGATCGACGTCTCGCGCGCGCACGCGCTGCGACTGGGCCGGGAGAGCGTGCTGGCCGTACTGGACCGCTCGGAGGCGCTGGTACGGGCGGCCCGCGGCGACCAGGAGGCCGCGCTCTCCCAGCTGACGTCCGTTCAGGACCGGCTCGCCAAGCTGGGGTACGGCCTGGAGGAGGCACGGGCCGCGTTCGCGCTGGCCCGGCTGCGCACCCGCAGGCCGGGGCCGACGTCGTACGACGAGGCCGCCCGGCTGTTCCGGCGCTGCCGCGCGCTGCCGTGGCTGCGGCAGGTGGACGCGGCGGCCGCCGCGGAGCCGGAGGAGGCGGCGGTCGTCGACGCCCCGCGGGACCCGGCGCTGGACGCGCTGGAGGGTCTCGCCGCGATGGAGCGTCAGGTCGCCGCGCTGGTCATGGAGGGCGCCACCAACCGGGAGATCGCCGCCCGGCTGTACATCAGCGTCAAGACGGTCGAGGCGACGCTGACCCGGGTCTACCGCAAGCTGGGGATCCGTTCGCGGGTGGACATCGTCCGGCTGGCGGCGGGGCGCCGCGCGAAGTGAACGTCGCGCGGGTTTACTGCACTGGCGGGTTTGCCGAGAGGGCACCGAGGGTTTTCCCTGCCCAACTCCCTTAGGGGGTTCCCTCATTGGGAGGCGGCGGCCCCGGGTCCTAGTTTTTGGGGTGTGCCGCACGCCCAGGCACACGGGGGTCGGTCCCGCGACCCCCGTGCACCCCCCACGCCCGCGCGCCCCCACCGGCATCCCCCACTGAGGAGACTCATGTTCGGGTTCGACCGCGCACGAAGGACCGCCGTCGCCGCCGTCGCGGCGACCGCCGCCGTCGTCACCACCGCGTTGCTCAGCGCCCCCACCGCTGTCGCCGCGCCCCAGCCCATCGTCGGCGGCACCACGACCACCACGACCGCGTACCCGTTCATGATGCAGATCACCGACGCCTCGCAGAACCAGTTCTGCGGCGGGACCCTGGTGTCGGCGACCAAGGTGGTCACGGCCGCGCACTGCATGGTGGGCGAGAGCACCGGCAGCGTCCGGGTGGTCGGCGGCCGCACCTACCTCAACGGCACCAACGGCACGGTCAGCAGGGTCAGCAAGATCTGGATCAACCCCTCCTACACGGACGCCACCAACGGCGACGACGTCGCCGTGCTGACCCTCTCGACCTCGATGCCGTACACGACGGCGTCGTACGTCTCCTCCTCCCAGACCGGTGTGTACGCGGCCGGCACCACGGCCCGCATCCTGGGCTGGGGCACCACCTCGGAGAGCGGGAGCTCCTCCAACCAGCTGCGGACCGCGACCGTGCCGATCGTGTCCGACTCCAGCTGCAAGAGCTCCTACGGTTCGGACTTCGTCCAGACCGACATGGTTTGCGCCGGATACACCTCCGGCGGCGTAGACACCTGCCAGGGCGACAGCGGCGGTCCCCTGCTCATCGGGGGCGTCCTGGCAGGGATCACTTCTTGGGGCGAGGGCTGCGCGGAGGCCGGTTACCCGGGTGTCTACACCCGGCTGACCGCCTTCTCCAGCCTGGTGACCGCGCAGGTCAACTCGTGACCCGGAAGATTTCCTGAGTACCCCTCAGGTGCAGACCGGGGGCGTTGCGGGCTACCACGAGCAGCCCGCAGCGCCCCCTATCCATGCCCGGACCCGACCGCGCCCCGCCCTCACCCCGGTACGACGGTCCCGAACCGCACACCGCCTGCGCCCTCCGGGTGCATGAGCGCGAGCAGCCGCTCCCCCTCCGCGACGACCTCGTCCCGCCGGGCCCCGCCGAGCGGGCCGAGGGGCTCGACGACCAGGACACCGTCCGCCAGTTTCCACACCCCGGCGAGGAAGCCGTCGACGAGCAGGGTGCAGTACGCCTGGTTGCCCCGCCAGCTTCGCCCCCGCAGCTCCCGCGGTACGACCCGGGTGCGGTCGGCGTGCGAGAGCAACAGGTTGTCGAACTCGGGCAGGAAACGCGGCGGGGCCGGGGTGTCAGGGTCGGGGCGGGGCGCGTCCGGGAGGTCGAAGAGCTCGGCGCCGCTCTCGTCCCGGAAGGTGACGAGTCGCGGCCTGAGCCGCTCGAAGACGTCCCGCAGCCGGGTCAGCCCGGCCCAGGTCTGCATGTCCTTCACGGAGGCCGGTCCGAAGGCGGCGAGGTAGCGCAGGACGACGGTCTCGGCCGGCGGGGCGGGCTCGGCGGGCCGGCCGAGCCAGCGCTCGGCCGTGGTGAGCGCGACCTGGCCGCGGTGTCCCCACAGCCCGCGCGGGGTGACCTGGACGAGCGGCAGCCGGCAGCGCGCGGCGACCGCCAGGGCCTGCGGATCGGCGTCCGGCCACCGGAGGAGCAGCGCCTCGCGCAGCTCCTTCATGGTGCGCGGCGCGTCCTCGACCAGCTCGCGGGCCAGGACGGACAGCCGGTCGAGATCGACGCCGACGAGCCCCTTGCGGAAGTTCGTCAGCTCCCGGTCGCGGGCGGGCTGGACGAAGGGCCGCAGGGTGAGGCAGTCGGCGGCGGTGTGGGTGTGGATGGTCGAGCGCATGGTGACGATCCGGACGACCTCGCGATCGGCCATGGCAGCCGAGAGCTCCTGCGGGGCGAAGCGGTCGAGGCGGGCGGCGAGCGCGTAGTACGGCGGCTTGACGTTCTGCGCCTGGAGACCGAGCAGGTGCTCGATCGCCGCCCCGGCGGACAACGGCGAGCGGCGCAGAAGCAGCTGTCGGCCGAGGGTCGCGCGGTTGAGGGCGCGGACGCCGAGCAGGGGGGCGGTCGCGGCCGTCGTCGTCTTCGTCATGCCCCGCACGCTAGCGCCGCTTGCGGACACCTACGGTCCGCAAGCCGGCCGTCGGTCGACTCCGGGCCGTGGGCGCACCGGTCGGCACTCGACGACGTCTGCGCCACGCCCGTGCCGTTTGCCGCGTATATCCTGCTACGTGATCAAACAAGGACAGTGGGGAAGACGTAGAGGACAGGAGAGACCGGGAACACGACGCGAACCGTGCCCGCAGCGCACACCGCGCCCGTGGATCACGCAGCCGCAGGCTCGACCGAGAGGCAGCCACGATGCCCGAGCGACGCCACCCAGCCGACGGAGCCAGGAAGCCCGTCTGGCGCCGCCCCCTGCCGCCGCGTCCACCGCAGCCGACGCCCGCGCCGCCGGCCGTCCCCCCGGGCCCCGGTCCGGGCCCCGCCGAAGCGGGCAGCATCGTCGAGGCGGCCCTGTACCGCGACGGCGTCCGGGTCTCCTCCCCCGGCTCGCTGGCGGAGACCTTCCGGGAACTGCGCGAACAGCCGTCCGGCATGGCGTGGATCGGCCTGGCCCGCCCGACCGAGGACGAACTCCTCTCCCTCGCCTCGGAGTTCGACCTTCATCCGCTCTCCGTCGAGGACGCCCTGGAGGCCCACCAGCGGCCGAAGCTGGAGCGCTACGGCGACACGCTGTTCGTCGTCCTGCGCGCCGCGCGCTACCTCGACGCCCCCGAGGAGGTCGACTTCGGCGAACTGCACGTCTTCGTCGGCCCCGACTTCGTCATCACGGTCCGCCATGGCGCCGCCCCGAACCTCTCCGCGGTCCGCCGCCGCATGGAGGACAGTCCCGACCTGCTGAAACTCGGGCCGGAGGCGGTGCTGTACGCCATCCTCGACGCGGTGGTCGACGGCTACGCCCCGGTCGTCGCCGGGGTCCAGAACGACGTCGACGAGATCGAGACGGAGGTCTTCCGCGGCGACCCCGAGGTCTCCCGCCGGATCTACGAACTCTCCCGCGAGATGGTCGAGTTCCAGCGCGCCACCCGCCCGCTCGTCGGCATGCTGCACGGCCTGATGGCCGGCTTCGCCAAGTACGGCACGGACGAGGAACTCCAGCGCTACCTGCGCGACGTGGCCGACCACGTCACGCACACCAGCGAACGCGTCGACAGCTTCCGCCAGGCCCTCCAGGACATCCTCACGGTGAACGCGACCCTGGTCACCCAGCAACAGAACGCGGAGATGCGGGCGTTGGCGGAGGCGGGCTTCGAACAGAACGAGGAGATCAAGAAGATCTCCTCCTGGGCCGCCATCCTCTTCGCGCCGACCCTGGTCGGCACGATCTACGGCATGAACTTCAGTCACATGCCGGAGCTGCACTGGGTGTTCGGCTATCCCTTCGCGATCGTCCTGATGGCGGTCGTGTGCACCAGTCTGTACTTCGTCTTCAAGCGGAAGCACTGGCTCTGAGCAGCCGGCCGACGGGGGCCGCGTCCGCGCGTGCTGCTCCATCGCGGTGACGATCGGCCGGGCGGGTCGCGTTCCACGGCGTGCGTCGGGCATGGAAGCGGCCGTACGAGGTACACGTTGCTGGCACGCGACGGCGCACGAGGGTGAGGAGGGGCGATGCGCAAGGCTCCGGCGGCACTCGGCGAGGTACTGGCCTGGTGGGCGGCACTGGTCGTCGTCGACATCCTGTTCGTCAGCACCGTCACCCCCCTCGAACTCGCCGTGGCCGCCGGTGGCGCGCTGCTCGCGGCGATCGCCGCGCGGGCCGTCCGCACGGCCTCGGGCGCCCGGCTCGGCGGCACCCGGCGATGGGCGGCGGCCACGCTCGCCTGGCCCGGCTCGGTCCTCGCCGACCTGGGCAGACTGTGCCGGGTCACCGCGCTCGCCCTGGGCGGCCGTTCACCCGAGGGCAGCCTGCGGACGATGACCCTGGCCCCCGGCTCGGGCGCCGCGTGGGCCTGCGCCCTGCTGTCCTCCACCCCCGGCGCGTACATCGTCGACGTACACGGCCCGCGAGAGCCTGGGCAGGCCTCGCGGACCGCCGTCGCCCACTTCCTCACCGACGACCGCACGCGCCTGGAGGACGTGCTCACCGAAGGACCGCGCCGGTGAACGCCTGGACGCTCGCGACGGCGGTCCTGCTGACCCTCGGGGTGCCGCCGTGCGTGTGGGCCGCCGGCCGGGGCACGGCGGTCGAGCGGCTGGCGGGGCTCAGCCTGGCGACCACCGTGGTGACCGCCGTCCTGCTGCTGACCTCCCGGATGTTCGGCCGCAGCTCCTTCGTCGACGTCGGTCTCGTCCTGGCGGTCCTGGGTCCCGCCGGGACCCTGGTCTTCGCGCGCTTCCTCGGCGGCCCGTCGATCGAGACCCCCGGCGCCCGGAAGACCGACGGGGGAAAATGAGATGACGGCCCGTCATGGCTGCGCGCTCGTCCTGCTCGCCGTCGGCACCGTCGTGCTGCTGCTCTCGGCCGTGGGCCTGGTGGTGCTGCCCGGACCGTTCCAGCGGCTGCACGCCCTCACCCCCGCCTCCGCCGTCGGCGGCCCGCTCGTCGCGCTCGCGCTGGCGGTCGAGACCGGCCCCGGACGCGCCGCCCTCAAGCTGGTCCTCGTCGGGTTGATCGTCGCGTTCGGCGGCTCGGTCACCGCGATGGCCGTCGGCAGGGCGACGGCCCAGCACGAACATCTGCTGCGAGAGGACTCCCCGCAATGAGCGCCGCGACCGCGCAGGAGTATCTGATCGCCGTCGCGCTGCTGCTGGTGGCGGCCACCGCCACCGCGGCGGCGCTGGCCCGCGACCCGGTGCGCCAGGCCGTGCTGCTGGCCGTCCTCGGTCTGTGTCTCACCGTCCTGTTCACGCTGCTCCAGGCGCCCGACGTGGCACTGTCCCAGCTCGCCGTCGGCACGGCGGTCACCCCGCTGCTGATCCTGCTGACGGTCCGGAAGGTGCGCCGCGCCGCGGCGGCGCGGGACGACCGGACCGACCGCGGGCCGGAGGGCACCGATGAGCCGTAGCGCGCGCATCGGGCTGTTCTGGGCCGCGGCCGTCGTCTTCGCCGTGATGTACACGCTCGCGTGCACCGGACTGCCGCACTTCGGGACGACCGTGCACCCGTACGGCACCCGCGCGGTGGCCGCGTCCCTGCGGCAGCGCACCGCCAACGTGGTCTCGTCGGTCAACTTCGACCAGCGGGCCCTGGACACCCTCGGGGAGGAGTCGATCCTGTTCGCCTCGGTCCTCGGGACCATCGTGCTGCTGCGCCGCACCCGCGACGAGCACGTCGGACGGCCGCGTCCGGGGCGGGTCCTGCCCAGCACCCGGCTGCTGGGCCTGGTGATGGTGCCGCTGACCCTGCTGACCGGCGTGTACATCGTGGCCCACGGCCAGTTGTCGCCGGGCGGCGGCTTCCAGGGCGGCGTCATCCTGGCCACCGGGCTGCACATGGCGTACGTGGCCGCCGACTACGGCGTGCTGAAACGGATCCGTCCGCTGGGCGTGCTCGACGTGACCGACGCCTGCGGCGCGGGCGCGTTCGTGACCCTGGGCTTCGTGGGGCTGATCGCCGGTGCCGCGTACCTCCAGAACGTGCTGCCGCTCGGCACCTTCGGCGAGCTCTCGTCCGGTGGTCTGGTCCCGCTGCTGAACGCGGCCGTCGGCGTCGAGGTCGGCTCCGGCATCATCGTCCTGCTCGCCTCCTTCCTGGACCAGGCCGTCGAGGTGGGACCGGCGCGGGACCCGGGACCGGGAGGCGGCTCATGACGATCCTCCCCTTCCTGGTCGCGGGCTGGATCCTGCTCGCCGGTGTGTACGGCATGGTCACCAGCCGCGACATCATCCACGCCGTCGGCTGTCTCGCCGTGGCCCAGTCGTCGACGTACGTCCTGCTGCTCACCGTCGGATACCGGCGCGGCGGCATCGCGCCCTACTTCACCGACACCCCGCTGCGCACGCGCACCGTCGACCCGGTCGTGCAGGCGCTCGCGCTGACCGACGTCGTCGTGGGCGCCACGGTCACGGCGCTGCTGCTCGCGCTCGCCATCCAGATCCGCAAGCGCCACGGCACCGTCGACCCGGACGCCCTCACCGGGCTGAAGGGCTAGCGGCGGACATGGCGGGTACCGCCGATCTGCTGCCGCTCGCCGTCGCCGTGCCGCTGCTGGGCGCCGTCGTCCTCGTGATCGCCGGACGCCGGCTGCCGCGGCCCGCCATCGACGCGCTGGTCACCGCCTGGGCGGCGCTGGAGGTCGCGGTCCTGGTCCTGCTGTGGCTGCGCACCGGCGACGGGCACAGTGTCTCGTGGGTGGGCGGCTGGGCGCCGGTGCGGGGCGAGAGCGTCGGCATCGTGCTCGTCGGCGACCGGATCGGCGTCGGCCTCGCGCTGCTGACCGGTGCGCTCGTCCTCGCGGTCGTCGTCTACTCGTGGCGCTACTTCGACGAGCCGCCGGTGGCGCACGCGGGCGTCTTCCCGGCTCTGATCCTCCTCTTCGAGGCGGGCATGGTCGGGTTCGCGCTGACCGGCGACCTGTTCGACGCGTTCGTCTTCTTCGAGCTGATGGGGGCGGTCGCCTACGCGCTCACGGGCTATCGCGTCGAGGACCCGCGGCCGGTACAGGGCGCGCTGGTCTTCGGCGTCGTCAACTCCCTGGGCGCCTACTGCTCGCTGCTCGGCATCGGTCTGGTGTACGCCCGCACCGGTGAGCTCGGCTTCGCCCAGATCGGCGTGCAACTGGCGAAGCACCGCCCCGACGCCCTGCTCTCCGTCGCCTTCGTGCTGGTCGTCACCGGCCTGCTGGTCAAGGCGGCGGTGGTGCCCCTGCACTTCTGGCTGCCCGACGCCCACTCCGTCGCGCCGACCCCGGTGTGCATGCTGCTCTCCGGAGTCATGGTGGAACTCGGTGTCTACGGCACCGCGCGCGTCTACTGGATCGTGTTCTCGGGACCGCACGGCATCACACCCGGCCACCTGCGCACCACGTTCGTCGCCGCCGGGGTGCTGACGGCCCTGGTGGGAGCCGTGATGTGCTGGCAGCAACGGCATCTCAAGCGGCTGCTCGCCTTCTCCACCGTCGGCCATGTCGGCCTCTTCCTCACCGGGCTGGCGCTGCTCACCCCCGCGGGCACGGCCGGGGTGGCCCTGTACGTCGCCGCCCACGCCGGGGTGAAGGCGGCCCTGTTCGCCCTGACGGGCGTACTGCTGGACCGGCACGGCTCCGTCGACGAGCACGGGCTGTACCGGCGCGGCCGCGATCTGCCGCTCGTGGGGGTGCTGTTCGCCGTCGGCGGTCTCGCGCTCGCCGGTCTGCCGCCGTTCGGCACAGGGCTGGGCAAGGCCGTCGTCGAGCACTCCGGGGAGGAACGGCTGCCCTGGCTGCCCGCGGTGTTCGTGCTGGTGTCGGCCCTGACCGGCGGGGCCGTGCTGCGCGCCGGCGCCCGGATCTTCGCCGGTGCCGGGCCCAGACCGCGGGAGCGGTACGCGGGGCCGGAGACCACCGGCGGCGGCGAGGAACCGGAGATCCGCGATCCGCAGCGCCGGATCCCGGTTCCGATGCTGGTCGTGCCCGCCGTACTGCTGACCGCCGCGCTCGCCGTCGGGCTGCTGCCCGGCGCCGGGGTCGCCCTCGCGCACGCGGCCGGGCAGTTCACCGACCGCACCGCCTACACCACCGCCGTCTTCGGCCACCCCGCGGGACCGTCCGCGCCGGTGCCGGACGTCGCCTGGAACACCGAGGGGGTGCTGCTCGCACTGGTCTCGGCCCTGGTGGCGGTGCTGCTGGCCGCGGCGGCCGTCTGGGGTCCCGCACTGCGTTCGCCGCTGGCGGGCCGGGTCGCGGCGGGCTGCGCGGCCGTGGGGCGGCGGGTGATCGTCCCGCTGCGACGGCTGCACTCGGGGCACCTCGGCGACTATGTCGCCTGGCTCGCCGTCGGGGTGGCGGTCCTGCTCGTCGCCATGTCCGTATAGCACCCGTCCCGCGCGTGGCCGCGAGCCGGTGTGCCAGGTTTTCCGGCTCCCCCGGCGGTTACTCCGCAAGTGCGCCGCGGCAGTGCGCACCGCCGCGGCGGACCGCACCGGTCGTCGTCCCGGTGACACCGGCGGGAAACGGAGACGGCAGCCATGTTCCGACAGTCCGGTCGTAAGCCGCACAGCCCGCGGGTCGTCGTGGTCACCGGAGCGAGCGGGGGCGTCGGCCGGGCCACCGCCCGGGCGTTCGCAGCCCGGGGCGACCGCGTGGCACTCGTGGCCCGCGGTCGCGGCGGGCTGGCCGCGGCGGCCGACGAGATACGCCGCACGGGCGGTACGGCGCTGCCGCTGGAGGCGGACGTGGCGGACGCGCGCGCGGTGGAGGACGCGGCGACCCGGGTCGAACAGGAGCTGGGCCCGATCGACGTCTGGGTCAACGACGCCCTCACCGCGGTGTTCGCGGAGTTCGTCGACATCGAGCCGGACGAGTTCCGCCGGGTCACCGAGGTCTGCTACCTCGGTTACGTGTACGGCACCCGGGCCGCGCTGCGCCGGATGCTGCCGCGCGACCACGGCGTCGTCGTACAGGTCGGCTCGGCGCTCGCCTACCGCGGCATCCCCCTGCAGTCCGCCTACTGCGGCGCCAAGCACGCGATCCAGGGCTGGAACGAGGCCGTGCGCTGTGAGCTCCTGCACCGCGGCAGCGGGGTGTCGGTCACCATGGTCCAGCTGCCGGCGGTGAACACCCCGCAGTTCGACTGGGCGACGGCCCGGATGTCACGCAAGCCGCAGCCCGTGCCCCCGATCTACCAACCGGAACCGGCCGCCCGCGCGATCGTGCACGCCGCCGGTCACCCGCGTCGGCGTGAGTACTGGGTCGGCGCGAGCACCGTGGGCACCCTGCTCGCCAACGCCGTGGCGCCCGGCCTCCTGGACCGCTACCTGGCCCGGACCGGCTACGACTCCCAGCTGACCGCCGAGCCGGAGCCGTCGGATGCCCGCGGCAACCTCTGGCAGCCGCTGGACGACGTCGGCGGACGGGACTTCGGCGCGCACGGCCGCTTCGACGAGCAGGCCGCGTCGCGCGCACCGCAGACCTGGGCCTCACGCCATCACCTCGCGCTCGCCGCCGGGGTCGGGGTCGCGGCGGCCGCGGCCGGGGTCGCCGTGGCGGCCCGGCCACGGCGCTGAAGAAACCACGGCGCTGCAACAAACCACGGCGCTGCAAGAAAGGCGCCGGACCTCGACCGAACGGAGTCCCGGGCCGTGGGCGGACGGCCCGGGACTCCGTTCGGTCGGGGTCCGGTCGGGGTCCGGTCAGGAGGTCTCTCCGGCCGGGGCGTCGGGCTCGGCGCGCTTCTCGGCCTTCTCCCGCACGTCTCGCGGTGTCGGCGCGGTGACGGTCCGCTGTTCCGCGGACCGTTCCCGGGTCTCCTCGTCGGCCCGGCGCTTGGGGCGGGTGTCGCGCCTGTCGGGGGTCTTCATGAGCTTCTCCTCTCTGGTCCGCTGGTCTCCGTGAGGTCCTGGTACTGCAACGGCTAGGCCTTGTCCTGCATGGCGCTGCGCGCGGGGTTGCCCTGTTCCGCCGCCTTCGGGTCCTTCTCGTCGGACTTCGCCCGCACGCCGTCGGCGATGCGCTTGCCGATGGTCTCGTCGATGTTCGACCAGTAGGTGAAGGCACGTTCGAGGACCGGCTCGCTCACCCCGTTGAGCAGGTGCCCGACGACGTTGTCGACCAGGCGGTCGCGGGCCGCGTCGTCCATCACCTCGCGTACCAGGGTGCCGGGCTGCCCCCAGTCGTCGTCCTGCGGGTGGGAGACGTAGGCGGCGCGGGTGATCTCGCCGTCCGCCACCCAGCTGGGCGGGCTGCCGTAGCGGGCCGTGTCGGCGGCCGGGCCGCCCTTGGAGTTCGGGGCGTAGACGGGGTCGGTCGTCTTCCGGTAGGCCATCGCGCCGTCCTTGGAGTAGCTGTGGACGTCGACGACGGGCGCGTTGACGGGAAGCTGCTGGTAGTTGCCGCCGATCCGGTGGCGGTGCGCGTCCGCGTACGAGAACAGCCGGGCCAGCAGCATCCGGTCCGGGCTCGGCCCGATGCCGGGGACCAGGTTGTTCGGCTGGAAGGCCGCCTGCTCGATCTCGGCGTGGTGGTCGGTCGGGTTGCGGTCGAGCGTCATCCGGCCGACCGGGATGAGCGGGTAGTCGCCGTGCGGCCACACCTTGGTGAGGTCGAAGGGGTTGAACCGGTAGCCCGCGGCGTCCTCGTACGGCATGACCTGCATGTGCAGGGTCCAGCTCGGGAATTCCCCGTCACGGATGTGTTCGAAGAGGTCACGCGTGTGGTAGTCCGTGTCGACTGCTGCCATCTGGTCGGCCTCGTGCTGGGTGAAGCACTCGATGCCCTGGTCCGTCTTGAAGTGGTACTTCACCCAGAACCGCTCGCCCTCGGCGTTGATCCACATGTACGTGTGCGAGGAGTAGCCGTTCATGTGCCGCCAGGTCCGCGGGACGCCGCGGTCCCCCATCAGCCAGGTGACCTGGTGGGCGGATTCCGGCGAGAGCGTCCAGAAGTCCCACTGCATGTCGTGGTCGCGCAGGTTGTTGTCCGCGCGACGCTTCTGGGACCGGATGAAGTGCTGGAACTTCATCGGATCCTTGACGAAGAAGACCGGCGTGTTGTTGCCGACCATGTCGTAATTGCCTTCGCTGGTGTAGAACTTCACCGCGAAGCCGCGCGGGTCGCGCCAGGTGTCCGGGCTGCCCCGTTCCCCCGCCACGGTCGAGAACCGGATCACCAGGTCGGTGCGTGTGCCCGGCTGGAACACGGCCGCCTTGGTGTAGCGGCTCACGTCGTGGGTCACCTCGAAGTGGCCGAACGCGCCGCTTCCCTTCGCGTGCGGCTGGCGCTCGGGGATGCGCTCCCGGTTGAACTGGGCCATCTGCTCGATCAGATACGCGTCGTGCAGCAGGATCGGTCCGCCGGGTCCGACGGTCAGTGAATGTTCGTCGCTCTCCGCCGGTGCGCCCGAGTCGGTCGTGGTGTGGATCTCGGTCATGACACTCCTTCTTCCGCCGGCTTCGTCCGTCGGGTTCCCTCGCCGTCCGGGCCCCACAAGGCGCGTGACCCTCGGCGTCCACGTCAAACGTCCTGGGCGCTCCTTCTCCCCGAAACCCGCTCCGCACCTCGCACCACTCGGAGCAGAACGGGTACCCGGACGGGACGGTCCGGATAGTCCCCCTGGGAGGCGTGATGCCCGGCTTCGGCGCCAGCGCGCTCGTCGTGATCGACATGATCAACACCTACGACCACGAGGACGCCGAACTGCTGAGACCCGCCGCCGAGCGGATCGTGCCCGTCCTGGCGGACCTGATCGACCGGGCCCGGGACGCGGACGTGCCGGTGATCTACGCGAACGACAACTTCGGGCGCTGGCGTTCCCACCACGGGGAGCTGGTCGAGACCGCGCTGTCGCGCCCGTACGGGGGCCTGGTGGAGCCGATCCGGCCGGACGACGACTCGCTCTTCGTGGTGAAGGCCCGGCATTCGATCTTCTACGACACCCCCATGGCCTATCTGCTGTGGCGCCTGGACGTCGGCCTGGTGGTGCTGACCGGGCAGGTCACCGAGCAGTGCGTCCTGTACTCCGCCCTGGACGCGCACATCCGGCATCTGGAGGTCGCGGTGCCGAGGGACGCCGTCGCCTCGATCCATCCGCATCTGGGGGACGCCGCGCTGGAGATGATGGAACGCAACATGGGCGCCCGGATCGTGGCGGCGCGGGAAGTGGACTTTCGGGGTACCCGGTAGCCCGTACCGGACGAAGCCGCGCATCAGCCCGGAGGCCGACCATGAGCACACACGTTCCCGACGGGTCCCTCGACGCCCTGGTCACGGCCCTGCGCGCGGGGGTGGACGGCGAGGTCCGCTTCGACGCCGGCAGCCGGGGCGCCTACTCCACGGACGGCTCCAACTACCGTCAGGTCCCGCTGGGCGTGGTCGTCCCCCGGACCGTCGAGGCCGGTGCCCACGCGGTGGAGCTGTGCGCGCGCTTCGACGTCCCGGTGCTGTCGCGCGGCGGCGGGACGAGCCTCGCCGGGCAGACGACGAACGTGGCCGTGGTCATCGACTGGAGCAAGCACTGCAAGGCGCTGGTCTCCGTCGACCCCGACGCCCGCACCTGCGTGGTGGAACCCGGCATCGTCCTGGACGAACTCAACCGGCGGCTCGCCGACCACCACCTCATGTTCGGCCCGAAGCCGTCGACCCACAGCCACTGCGCGCTGGGCGGCATGATCGGCAACAACTCGTGCGGGGCGTCGGCGCAGGCGTACGGGAAGACGGTCGACAACGTGCGCCGGCTGGAGGTGCTGACGTACGACGGTCTGCGGATGTGGGTGGGCCCGACCTCGCGGGAGGAGCGGGCGCGGATCGCCGCCGAGGGGGGCCGCCGGGCCGAGCTGTACGACGGTCTCGACCGCCTGGTCACCGAGTACCTCGCGGAGATCCGGCGCGGCTTCCCGAAGCTCCCGCGCCGGGTCTCCGGCTACAACCTCGACTCGCTGCTGCCCGAGAACGGCTTCGACGTGGCCAGGGCCCTGGTGGGCAGCGAGGGCACCCTGGTGACCGTCCTGCACGCCGAGCTCGACCTGGTGCCCGTGCCGCCGTGCGAGTCGCTGCTGGTGCTCGGGTACGACGACATCTGCCAGGCCGCCGACGACGTCCCCGCGTTGTTGGAGCACTGCTCCCCCGGCCAGCTGGAGGCCCTGGACGGGCGGATGGCGCAGCTGATGCGCGAGGAGCACGCCTACCTCGACTCGCTGCGCACCCTCCCCGAGGCGGGCAGCTGGCTGCTGGTGCAGTTCACCGGGGACAGCCAGGACGACGTCGACGGACAGGCCGACGCCCTGCTGAAGGCGATCGGCCGGTCGGAGAAGGACGGCTCGGTCGCCTTCTCCGACGACCCGCAGCGCGAGCAGGAGATGCTCAGGGCGCGGGAGGCCGGGCTCGGGGTGACCGCCCGGCCGCCGGACGACCGGGAGACCTGGGAGGGCTGGGAGGACTCGGCCGTGCCGCCCGAGCGGCTGGGCGGCTATCTCCGGGACCTGAAAGCCCTGTTCGAGGAGTTCGACTACGACCATCCGTCCCTGTACGGGCACTTCGGGCAGGGGTGCGTGCACACCCGGATCCCGTTCGGGCTGAAGACCGCGAAGGGCGTGGCGGACTTCCGGCGCTTCCTGGAACGGGCCGCCGACCTGGTCGCCTCCTACGGCGGTTCGCTGTCGGGCGAGCACGGTGACGGACAGTCCCGCGGCGAGTTGCTGACCCGGATGTTCGGGACCCGACTGGTGCGCGCCTTCGGGGAGTTCAAGGCGCTTTTCGATCCGCGCGACCGGATGAACCCGGGCAAGGTCGTCGACCCGCAGCCGGTGGACGGGCAGTTGCGGCTCGGACCCGGCTGGCGGCCGCAGCCGCACGACACCCACTTCGGCTTTCCGGAGGACGACCACTCCTTCACCCGGGCCGTGCTGCGCTGTGTCGGCATCGGCAACTGCCGGGGGCTGCACGGCGACGTGATGTGCCCCTCGTACCGGGCCACCCGGGAGGAGGAGCACTCGACCCGCGGGCGGGCCCGGCTGCTGTTCGAGATGCTCGACGGTCACCCCGACTCGGCGGTCGAGGACGGCTGGCGCTCGACCGAGGTCCGCGACGCCCTGGACCTCTGCCTGGCCTGCAAGGGCTGCAAGTCCGACTGCCCGACGGGTGTGGACATGGCCACGTACAAGGCCGAGTTCCTCGCCCATCACTACGCGGGCCGGCCGCGGCCCGCCGCCCACTACTCGATGGGCTGGCTGCCCGTCTGGGCCCAACTGGCCGAGCGGGCGCCGAAGCTGGCGAACAGCGCGCTGCACGCGCCGGGGCTGGGCCGGGTCGGGAAGGCGCTCGCCGGGGTGGACGGGGCACGCCGGCCCCCGGTGTTCGCCGAGCGCTCCTTCGTACGGTGGTGGCGCTCGCTCGGTGTCGAACAGCCGGATCCGGCGGATCCCGCGACCGTGCTCCTGTGGCCGGACACCTTCAGCAACCGGTTCCACCCCTCGGTCGCGATGTCGGCGGTGCGGGTGCTGGAGGACGCCGGCTTCCGGGTCACCGTCCCCGAGGCACCCGTGTGCTGCGGTCTGACCTGGATCTCGACCGGCCAACTGACCATGGCGAAGCGCGTGTTGCGTCGTACCCTGCGCACGCTGCGCCCCTTTCTCGACGCCGGCACCCCGGTCATCGGCCTCGAACCGTCCTGCACCGCCGTCTTCCGGTCCGACGCACCCGAACTGCTGCCCGAGGACCAGGACGTACGACGGCTGGCGGAACAGACCCGCACCTTCGCCGAGCAGCTCGTCGGCCACGCTCCGGACGGCTGGCGGCCGCCCTTCCTCGCCCGGCAGGCGGTCGTGCAGACCCACTGCCACCAGCACGCGATCATGAAGTTCGACGCCGACCGCGAACTCATGGACCGCGCCAGTCTCGACGCGGACGTCCTGGACGAGGGCTGCTGCGGCCTCGCCGGGAACTTCGGCTTCGAGCGCGGGCACCACGAAGTCTCCATGGCGGTCGGCGAGTTGGGGGTGCTGCCGGCCGTGCGCGCGGCCGCCCCGGACAGCCTCGTGCTGGCCGACGGCTTCAGCTGCCGCACCCAGATCGAACAGGGCGGCACCGGACGCCGGGCCCTGCACCTGGCGGAGGCGCTGGCCCTCGCGCTCGACGGGCCCCTGCCGAGCGAGCATCCCGAACGGCTGGCCCGGCGGCCGTCCGAACCCTCCGGTACGGCCCGCTGGGCGGCCACCGCCGTCGCCGGGTCGCTCACGGCCACGGCCGCGCTGGGAGCCGTACGACGTCTGCGCCGCCCGTAAGCCGAACGTCACTCAGGACTCAAGGAAAGGTTTTCGAACATGTCGACGAAAGTCTCCGACTACCTCCTCCAGCGACTGCGCGAGTGGGACGTGGAGCATGTCTTCGCCTACCCCGGCGACGGCATCAACGGCCTGCTCGCGGCCTGGGGACGGGCGGAGAACAAGCCCCGGTTCATCCAGTCCCGCCACGAGGAGATGTCCGCCTTCGAGGCCGTCGGCTACGCCAAGTTCTCCGGCCGGGTCGGCGTCTGCGCCGCCACCTCCGGGCCCGGCGCCATCCATCTCCTCAACGGCCTGTACGACGCCAAACTCGACCACGTCCCCGTGGTCGCGATCGTCGGGCAGACCAACCGCAGCGCCATGGGCGGCTCCTACCAGCAGGAAGTGGACCTGGTGTCCTTGTACAAGGACGTCGCCTCGGACTTCTGCGAGATGGTCACCGTCCCCGAGCAGCTCCCCAACGTGCTGGACCGGGCGATGCGCACCGCCATGGCGCGCCGCTCACCGACCGCCGTGATCGTCCCGGCGGACGTCCAGGAGCTGGACTACGAACCGCCCGGGCACGCCTTCAAGATGGTGCCCTCCAGCCTCGGCATGCCGCACTACGCGCCCGTGCCGGACGACGACGATCTGCGGCGGGCCGCCGACGTCCTCAACTCCGGCGGGAAGACCGCCATCCTGATCGGCCAGGGGGCACGCGCGGCCCGGACGGAGGTCAAGGAGGTCGCCGACCGGCTCGGCGCCGGAATCGCCAAGGCGCTGCTGGGCAAGGACGCCCTCGACGACGACCTGCCGTACGTCACCGGCGCGATCGGCCTCCTCGGCACCAGGCCGTCGTACGAGATGATGATGGAGTGCGACACCCTGCTCGTGATCGGGTCGTCCTTCCCCTACACCCAGTTCCTGCCCGAGTTCGGCAAGGCGCGGGCCGTGCAGATCGACCTCGATCCGCACATGGTCGGGATGCGCTACCCCTTCGAGGTCAACCTCGTGGGCGACGCCACCCGGACCCTGCGCCGGCTGCTGCCGCTGCTGGAGCAGATGGAGGACCCCTCCTGGCGGCAGAAGATCGAGGCCAACGTCAGGGACTGGTGGGAGGTCATGGAGCGGCGGGCCGCCGTCGGCGCCGATCCCGTCAACCCGGAGCTGGTCGCCCACACGCTCAGCGGGCTGCTCCCGGACGACGTGATGATCTCCTCCGACTCGGGCTCGGCCGCCAACTGGTACGCCCGGCACCTGAAGCTGCGGGACGGCATGCGCGGGACGCTGTCGGGGACGCTGGCCACCATGGGACCGGGGGTGCCGTACGCCATCGGCGCCAAGTTCGCGCACGGCGACCGGCCGGCGATCGCCCTGGTCGGTGACGGGGCGATGCAGATGAACGGCATGGCCGAGCTGATCACCATCGCCAAGTACTGGCGGGGGTGGGAGGATCCGCGGCTGATCGTGGCCGTCCTCAACAACCGGGACCTCAACCAGGTGACCTGGGAGATGCGCGCGATGGAGGGCGCCCCGCAGTTCCTGCCCTCGCAGTCCATCCCGGACGTCGCGTACGCCGACTTCGCCGGCTCGCTGGGTCTGGCCGGGATGCGGATCGACAGCCCGGACGGGGTGCGGGGCGCCTGGGAGGCCGCGCTCGCCGCCGAGCGGCCGTGCGTGCTCGACTTCGTGACCGACCCGGCCGTGCCGCCGATCCCGCCGCACGCCACCCTCGACCAGATCGAATCGGCCGCGGCCGCCGTCCTCAAGGGCGACAGCGACCGGGCGGCCATGGTCCGGCAGGGCTTCAAGGCCAAGGTGCAGGAGTTCCTGCCGCACCGGCACACCACGGGGCAGCGGTGAGCGACGCCCCGGTCGTCGAGCGGGTGGACGGCGCGGTCTACACCGTCCCGACGGACGCCCCCGAGGCGGACGGCACCCTGTCCTGGGACAGCACCACGCTCGTCCTGGTCACCGTGCGCTGCGGCGGGGTCACGGGGCTCGGCTACACGTACGCCCCGGCGGCCGCCGCGAAGGCCGTGGACGAGCTGCTCGCCCCCGCCGTCACCGGCCTGCCCGCCCTCGACGTGCCGCGCGCCAACGAGGCCATGCAGCGCGCGGTGCGCAACGCCGGTCTGCCGGGGATCGCGGCCCAGGCGGTCTCGGCCGTGGACATCGCGCTGTGGGACGCCAAGGCGCGGCTGCTGGAGCTGCCGCTCGTCGCCCTCCTGGGCGCGGCCCGCGACGAGGTGCCCGTGTACGGCAGCGGCGGCTTCACGACGTACGACGAGGACCGGCTGGACCGGCAGCTGCGCGGCTGGGCGGACGGGGAGGGCATTCCCCGCGTCAAGATCAAGATCGGTGAGTCCTGGGGGCGGCGCGAGGCCCGGGACCTGCGGCGGGTGGCGCGGGCCCGGGAGAGCGTCGGTGACGCGGCGGAGCTGTACGTGGACGCCAACGGGGGGTACGGCGCGAAGCAGGCGGTGCGGGTGGCGGCCGGACTGGACGGTCAGGGCGTCACCTGGTTCGAGGAGCCGGTCTCCTCCGACCACCTGGCGGACCTCGCGTTCGTCCGCGGCCGGGTCACGGCCGACGTCACGGCGGGCGAGTACGGCTACACGCTGCCCTACTTCCGGCGGATGCTGGCCGCCGGGACCGTCGACTGTCTCCAGGCGGACGTCACCCGCTGCGGCGGGATCACCGTCTGGCTGCGCGTCGCCGCGCTCGCCCTGAGCCACGGGCTGGAGATCTCCGGCCACTGTGCCCCGCACGCCCACGCGCACCCGGCGGCCGGTGTGCCCAATCTGCGGCACCTGGAGTGGTTCCACGACCACGTCCGCATCGAGCGCCTGCTCTTCGACGGGACGCTCGATCCGGCCGGCGGTGACCTCGCCCCGGGCCGGGACGGCACGCCGGGGCTCGGGCTGAGTCTGAACGCCGAGCGGGCCCGGCCGTACCGCGCGGGGTGAACCCACGGTACGGACGACGGACGGCCGTCAGCGGGCCGCTTCGCCCTGGGCGACCTCGATCTCGTGGTGGAAGTCCAGGACGCCGGCCGACGCGGCGGTGCCGGACAGCAGCGCGCAGGCGGCCAGCAGGGTGACGACGCGGTGCGCCACCCGGGAGGGGCGGCCGGGCGGGGTGAGGAGGGCGGCGACCCGCTGCGGGACGGGGCCGGTCGTGGCCGCGGACGCGAAGTCCGGGCGGGGTGAGGGGGCGGCGCGACCCGCCAGGGCGGCGCGTGCGATGGCGTGGGCGGTCAGGCGCCGGTCGCCGACCGCGCTCGCGGCGGCCTCGTCGGCGGCGCGCTCGGCGGCCAGCCGGATCGCCTCGCGGGCCGGGCGCAGCGCGGGATGGCAGTGCGCGGCGAGTTCGGCGGCGGCGAGGAAGTAGTGGTGTCCGCCGGCGTTGTGCGCGCGCTCGTGGGCGAACAGGGCGTCGCGCTCCCTGGGGCCGAGGCTGCGCAGCATCGCGGTGGTGACGACGATGCGGTGCGGGCGGCCGGGCAGGGCGTAGGCGTCCGGGTGCGGGGAGTCGACCACGCAGAGGTCGCCCGCGGCGGGGCGCCGGCCGGCCTGTCGGCGGGCGACGCGGAACGCCCTGGACTGGCGCAGCGCGGAGCGTACGAGCGTGACGGCGCCGAGGGTCAGCGCGCCGGTGGCCAGCGCGGCGGCGGGGAGGACGACGAGGTCGGAGGGGGCGTTCAGCGGGTGGACCAGTTCGCCGAGCGCGGCGAAGGCGGGCACCCGGAGCACTCCGGTCAGGACCAGGGCGCCCAGCGAGGCCACGCAGGCGCCCGCGAGCACCAGGGCGCAGACGGTGAGGGTCCACAGCGCGACGACGGGCCGTGCCCCCTCCAGGGCGCGCCGGGCCAGCGGCGGCGCCGCGAAGGGCAGCAGCAGGGGGGCGATCAGCAGGGTGACGGTCATGCCTCGTCCGCCTCCAGGAGCTGCCGCAGCACCCGCTCGTCGTCCGGCCCGAGCTGGGCGACGAAGCGGGCGAGGACCGTCTCACGGTCGCTGTCCCGGTCGAGCTCGGTGTGCATCCGGCGGGCGGTCAGGCCCTGGGGGTCCTGGGCCGGGTGGTAGGCGAAGCCCCGGCCCTGCCGCTCCCGCTGCACGACGCCCTTCTCGTGCAGTCTGGTCAGGATCGTCGTCACGGTCGTACGGGCCAGGCCGGAGTCGAGGTCGAGTTGCACCTGCGCCGCCGTGAGCGGCAGGTCCGCGGCCCACAGCACGGCCATGACGGCGGCCTCCAGCTCACCCGCCGGCCGGCGTTCGTCCTTGGCTTCGGTCATGGGAACGAACCTCCCCCCACATTCGTCTACAGTGTCGTAGACCGTCTACATCATTGTAGTCAATCGAGCAGTTGTTCACACGGTTGTGCAAGCAGTCGTTCCCGCTGTCACCCACCGGAAGGCCTCGCGTCGATGACCACCTCACTCCACCTATCGTCGCAGCTCGCCGTCAACGTGCTCGACGCACGGTCGCTGCTGGCCGCCTTCGGGGTGCTCGGCGTGGGCGTGGTGCTGTTCGCCGAGACGGGACTGCTGATCGGTTTCTTCCTGCCCGGCGACTCCCTGCTGTTCACCGCGGGCCTGCTGTGCACCGGCAGCGCCGACCGCGGGGTGAAGCTGTCGCTGGGGCCGTTGCTGGTGGTCGCGGCGGTGGGCGCGCTGGCCGGTTCACAGGTCGGCTACCTGCTCGGCCGGAAGGCGGGCGGGACCCTGCTGGCCCGTACCCGCTCGGCGCGGCTGCGCGAGGGCGCCGAGCGCGCGGAGGAACTGCTGGAGCGGTACGGGTACGCGAAGGCGATCCTGCTGGCCAGATTCGTGCCGGTGGTGCGGACCGTGCTCAACCCGGTCGCCGGCGCGCTGAACGTGCCGGGGCGGGTCTTCACCGTGTGGCAGGTGGCCGGCGGGCTGGTCTGGACGCTGGGCCTGACCCTCGCGGGGTACGCGCTCGGTTCCACGGTCCCGAACGTCGACCACTATCTGCTCCCCCTGGTCGCGCTGATCGTCGCGGTGTCGCTGCTCCCGCTCGCCGCCGAGCTCCACCGCGGGCGGCGGGCCGCGCGGACGGACGGTACGGGGGCCGCGCGCACCGACGGTCCGGCGGACGGGCGGACCGGCGCGAAGGCGACGGAGCGCTGATGGGCCCGGCTCCGCCCCGTACGCCGGAGGCCGTCTCGTGAGGCGCGCGGACGTCACCGAACTGTCGGGCAGCGTGGGGCTCGGCGCCTGGACCGCGTTCGGCCTGCTGACCCTGGCCGTCGTCGGCGCCGACGGCGCCCCGCTGTTCCTGGACGACACGCTGCACGCCTGGTCGCTCGCCCACCACCCGGACGTGGCCGTGGCCGTCGCCCGCGCGCTGACCGCCACCGGGACCGGCGTGATCGCGTACCTGCTCGCCGCGCTGGCCGGCGTACTGGTCGGACGCACCCCGCGGCAGCGGCTGACCGGCGTCGCGCTCGCCGTCGGCTGTCTCGTCTCGGGCCAGCTGCTGCGGTACACCGTGATGGTCCTGGTGCACCGGCCGCGCCCGCCACGGCAGGACTGGGCGACACACGCCTCGGGCTGGTCCTTCCCCTCCGGCCACACCACCACGGCGACGCTCACGGCCGGACTGCTCATACTCGCGCTGACCGTGAGCGCCCCGCGCGGCGGCACCGCGCTGCGCGTCGCCGTCGGCTGCTGGGGCGCCCTGGTCGGCCTGACCCGCGTCTACCTCGGCGTCCACTGGTTCACCGACGTCGTCGGCGGCTGGCTCTTCGGCCTGGGCTGGCTCGGGCTGTGCCTGTGCGCGGTGTCCCGGTGGCTGCCCGCCGACTTCCTCACCCGTTCGCCCCCGACCGCTCCGGAACACCCCGGCGGCCACACCATGCAGGAGGACCATGAAACCCCGCGTCCTGGTCGTCGAGGACGATCACGCCCTGCGTGACGTGCTGGTGCGCGGACTGCGGGAGGAGGAGTTCCGGCCCGTGCCCGCCGCCGACGGCGCCACCGCCCTGCGGCTGGCCGGCTCCGGCGACCTGGCCGCGGCCGTACTGGACGTCGGGCTGCCCGACGCGGACGGACGGGACGTGTGCCAGGCGATGCGGGCCAACGGTTTCGCCGCCCCCGTCCTGTTCCTGACCGCGCACCACGGGCTCACCGACCGGCTGTCGGGGTTCTCCGCGGGCGGCGACGACTATCTGCCGAAGCCGTTCCACCTGGCCGAGCTCGCCGCCCGGCTGCGGGCCGCCGTCCGCCGCGCCGGACCCGCTCCGACCGCCGCCGGCGACCTGCTCCTGGACGCCGTACGGCACACGGTCACGGTGCACGGCAGCCGTGTCGAGCTGACGCCGACCGAGTTCCGGCTGCTGGCCGCGCTCATGTCCGCGGCCGGGGGCATCGTGCGCCGACGCGAGCTGGTCCGGGCCGGGTGGCCGGAGGGCGCCCGGGTCAGCGACAACACGCTCGACCAGTACCTGACCCGGCTGCGCCGCAAGCTGCGCGACGCGGGCAGCCGGCTCACCGTCACCACCGCCCGCGGAATCGGCCACCGCCTGTCATGAGGAGCCCGCTCCCCCGCCTCGCGCCACGCACCCTGCGCGGCCGGCTCTCCCTGGTCGCGCTCACCACCGCGGCCCTGCTGATGACGATCCTGACCGTGGTGTTCAACACCGTCGTCCGGCACCACCTCCAGGCCCAGGCGGACGACGAGCTGCGCGCCCGCGCGGCCGCCGTCGCCACGACCGTCGACACCGGCGGCCGTACCGTACGCGTCCTGGAGACCTCCGACGACGGACTCCTCGACACCAACGTGTGGATCTACGCCGGGCCCAGGACGGTCGAACAGCCCCCCTCCCCGGCGCCCGAGCTCGACCGTGCGGCCGGGCTGCTCGCGGCGCGGACCGACGGGAAGTGCACGACCGTCGAGGGCGACCGGCCCGTCCGGCTGTGCGCCCGGCCCGTGCCGCGCGGCAGGCTCGCGGCGACCGTGGTGACGGCCCTGGACCTGTCGCCGTACCGCAGCTCGGCGGACCTGCTGCTGCTCGGCTCGCTCGCCCTCGACACGGTGATGCTCGCCTGCACCTACGCCCTGACCCGGCTGGCCGTGGGACGCGCGCTGCGGCCCGTGCGGGCCATGAGCGACCAGGCCATACAGTGGAGCACGGTGGAGTCCGAGCGGCGCTTCGGCGCCGTGGCCCAGCCCGCCGAACTCGCCCGCCTCGGAGCCTCGCTGGACTCGCTCCTGAACCGCATCCGGGCCGTCCTGCGGCACGAGCGACGGCTGACCGGGGAGCTCTCGCACGAACTGCGCACCCCGCTGAGCCGGATCATCGCCGAGCTCGACTGGTGGCGCTCCCGGCCGCGCACGGAGGCCGAGACGCTGGCCGCGCACCGGACGATCGCCGAGGCCGCCGAGTCGATGCGGACCATCTGCGACACGCTGCTGGGCGACGCCCGGGAGGAGGCCAGGGACGACGCGGCGACCGCCCCCGGCACGGCCGAGGTACTGCCCGTGCTGCGCCGACTCGCCTCGCACCAGGAGGACCCGGTGCGGTCGAGGGTCGTCGTCACCGCGGCGGACGACCGTCTGGAGGCCGGCGTGTCCCCCGCCCTCCTGGAGCGGATCGTCGGCCCGCTCCTCGCCAACGCGCTGCGGTACGCGCGCTCGGGCGTCACCGTGCACGCCCGGCACGTCCGGCACACCTGGCCCGGGCACCCCCTGCCCGACACCGGGTCCGGCGGGCCCGCCGGACCTCCCGGACCCACCGGACCCGCCGCCGTCCACGCCGTGTCCGCCGTACGGATCGACGTCACCGACGACGGGCCGGGCGTACCGGAGGCGTTCCTGGGGCAGCTGTTCCAGCCGGGCCGGCGGGCCGATCCGTACGACGGGCACGGCGGAGCGGGCCTCGGGCTCCCGCTGGCGCGGCGCCTGGCCCGCTCGGCCGGGGGCGAGGTGCGCCACGACCCCGCGCACACCGCGGGGGCTAGGTTCACGGTCACCCTGCCCGCCGGGTGAGCCCGCCGGACCCGGCCCTGCCGCCGGCACCGCCCTGTGCGCCCGGACCCGCACCCGCACCGTCATCGGCCTCCGCGACGTCCTTGCGGGTCACCGTCGGACACACGACCGGACCGAGGACGACCGCCAGGAACAGCGCGCTGGCGACGACCGTGCCCAGGCCCGGCTTCGCGTCGAGGAGGTCGGCGGCCGCCTCGCCGACCGTCGTGCACGGCACCTTGATGATCCAGAAGCAGACGGTCGCCCCCGGGACCTTGTTCCGGAGCGGCCGGCGGCCGGAGGGGGTGTGGGATGCCATGCGCCCGACGCCGCCACCGGGAACCTGAACGCGTCCTGAGCGCCGGGCCGCGCACCTCGCGTTTCACACCGGGTGACCCTCTATACACGCCGCGTATACCGTCTATGTATAGTCGCCGCATGCCTTCTCTGACCAAGAAGATCCTGAGCCGCACGACGAAGAACAAGACGAGGAAAACGGGGGCCGGGTTGCGTGCCGTCACCGTCTCGGCGGCGGCCGTCTCCCTGGCGCTGGCCCTGACCGGGTGCACCCGGCTGGAGACCACGGCGCCGAGCACCGCCCGCGCCCACCCCACCGTCCAGGCCCGCTACGGAGGCGTCGACTGCCGCAGGGCGAAGTGCATCGCGCTCACCTTCGACGCCGGGCCGAGCGAGCACTCCGCCCGGCTGCTGGACATCCTGAAGGAGAAACAGGTCCACGCGACCTTCTTCCTGCTGGGCAAGCGCCACATCGAGAAGTACCCGGAGCTCGTCAGACGCATGGCGGCCGAGGGCCACGAAGTCGCCAGCCACACCTGGGACCACCGGATCCTCACCGAGATCGAACCGGACGAGATACGTGCGGAACTGGAGCGGCCCAACGAGGAGATAGAGCGCCTCACCGGACACCGGCCGACCCTGATGCGCCCGCCGCAGGGCCGCACCGACGACACCGTGCACAGGATCTGCCGCGAGCTCGGCATGTCGGAGGTCCTGTGGAGCGTGACCGCGAAGGACTACACGACGAACGACTCCGACCTGATACGCGAGCGGGTCCTCGCGCAGTCGTCCCGCGACGGGATCATCCTGCTGCACGACATCTACCCCGGAACCGTGCCCGCGGTGCCGGGGATCATAGACGCGCTCAAGGAGCGGGGGTACGTGTTCGTCACCGTGCCGCAACTGCTGGCACCGGGCAGGGCGGAACCCGGGGAGGTGTACCGCCCCTGAGGGGCCCTCAGGGCGTGCGGGGTCCTTCGGGGCCGTCCCCTCGTACGTCTCGTCGACGACCGCGCACTGGGCGATTCGGGTGACGCGAGGGCGAACGCCCCGGTGTCCCCGGCCGCTTGCCTACGATCGTCCCGTGGTCGACTTCCAGCTCGTACGCACGGTGCCGCTCGCCCTCGACGAGGCATGGCGCCGGCTCACGGTGTGGCCCCGGCACGGCGACGTGGTCCCGTTGACCCGGGTCACCGTGGTCACTCCCCCGCCGACCCGCGTGGGCACCCTGATCGTCGCGCGTTCCGGGATCGGCCCGCTCGCCTTCGACGACCGGATGGAGGTCACCGTCTGGCGGCCGCCGGACGGTGACGCGACGGGCCTGTGCCGACTGGAGAAACGGGGCCGGGTCGTCCTGGGCTGGGCCGAGATCGAGGTGCGGCCGGGGCCCGGCGGGCGGGCGCGGGTGATCTGGCGCGAGGAGTTGCGGGTACGGCTGCTGCCGTCCTTCTGCGACCCCGTGCTGCGCTCGGCGGCACGCACGGTGTTCGGACGGGCGGCCAACCGCCTGCTGCGCAGGCCGTGACACCCGCCGCCGCCTTCGGACGGGAGGCGGACCGCACCGCTTCCTGCCGGATGCCCGACCCCCTGGCCTGGCGCCCGGCCGCG
Source organism: Streptomyces sp. NPDC104096 (assembly GCF_055584385.1). Classification (NCBI taxonomy): domain Bacteria; kingdom Bacillati; phylum Actinomycetota; class Actinomycetes; order Kitasatosporales; family Streptomycetaceae; genus Streptomyces; species Streptomyces sp. NPDC104096. Next base: position 116,684 of record NZ_JBVJMD010000008.1, on the reverse strand, counting down.
TGCGACGGTGAGCGGATGACACCGGGAAATGCGACAGCAGGGACGGCAGGGCACACGGGGACGTCCGGGGAAGCGGGGCGGGCGGGCTCGACGGCGGACGCGCGGGAGGCGGAGGAGGCCGAGGCGCTGGCGGCGGACGCCCTGCGCTGGCTGCTCGGCACCGCGCGGGACACCGGCGACGGCGGGCTGGGCTGGCCCGTGCGGCCCTCGGACGCCGACACCGACCCGATGCTCTACAACGGGACGGCCGGTGTCGTCCCGGCACTCCTGGAGGCGTGGCGGCACTTCGGCGACGACACCTACGCCGATGCCGCATTGCGCGCGGCCCGCTCCCTCGCCGCCGCCGTCGACGAACACCCTGACTGCTCGCTGTACTTCGGCCTCACCGGGATGGCCCTGGTGCTGCGGGCCGTCCGACGCGACCTGGGCGACGGCGCGGCGGGGGCCGCGGCGGACCGGGCCCTGCGGCGGGTGCGGTCCGGCTTCGACGGCAGCCGCTGGGGCGATCTGTACGAGCTGATGGGCGGCAACGCGGGCATCGGTCTGGGCGCGCTGGCGGCGGGCGACGCCGAGCTCGCCGTACTCGCCCTGGAGCCCTACGTACGTACGGCGGAGCCGACCGGGGCGGGCGTCACCTGGGAGTTCCGGCGCGGCGTGGCGGCCCGGCTGCACCATGTCTCGCACGGCACCCTCGGCATCGCCTACGCCCTGGCCAGGGTCGGGACGGACACCGGCCGCGCGGACCTGGTCGAGCGGGCGCGGGCCGGGGTCGCGGACGTGGTGGCCCGGGACGTGGCCGGGCCCGCGGGCTTCCTCGTCCCCCACTCCGACCCGCAGTACCTCCCCGATCTGATCGAGCGGTTCAGCTACGGCTGGTGTCACGGCCCGGCCGGTGACGCCCAGGTCTTCCGGCTGTTCAGGGACGTCCTCGCCGAGCCCGGCTGGTCCGCCCTCGCCGACCGCTGCTGGCACAGCGTCACCCACTCGGGGCTGCCGCGTCGCTCACGCCCCGGTTTCTGGGACAACAACGGCCGCTGCTGCGGCACTTCGGGCGTGCTGGCGCTGGCCTGCGACCGGCTGGCCGAACAGGGGGACGCCCCGGACTTCGCCCGGCTCCTGGTCGCGGACCTCGCCGCGCGGGCGACCCGGGACGCCGAGGGGGCTCGCTGGTCGAACGTGGAACACCGGGCCACCCCGAGCGAGCTCGAACCGCAGTCCGGGTGGGCGATGGGCAACGCGGGCATCGCCCGCGAACTGCTGCGCTACGCGCGGGTGCGGCGGGGCGGCGACCCGCGCTACGCGTTCGCCTGGCCGGACCAGCCGCCGGTGCGTACGGCGGCGGTGGACACGGCGGGCCCGCGGTGACGGCGGGGCGCGGGCGGGTGGTTCAGGCCACCGAGCCGACGCGGACCGACGCGACGTCGTGATGGATCGGGGTGTGCGCGCCGGTCAGGGAGACCCCGCTGCCGCCGCGCCGGGCGGCGACGATCTCCGCCGCGATCGACAGCGCGGTCTCCTCGGGCGTACGGGCGCCGAGGTCGAGGCCGATGGGTGATCTGAGCCGCGCCAGTTCCGGCTCCGTCACCCCGACCTCCCGCAGCCGGCGGTTGCGGTCCAGATGGGTGCGGCGCGAACCCATCGCGCCGACGTAGGCGACCGGGAGCCGCAGGGCCAGGCGGAGCAGGGGTACGTCGAACTTGGCGTCGTGGGTCAGTACGCACAGGACGGTACGGGCGTCGACGTCCGTACGCTCCAGGTACCGGTGGGGCCACTCGACGACGATCTCGTCGGCCTCCGGGAAGCGGGCGCGGGTCGCGAACACCGGGCGGGCGTCGCACACCGTCACATGACAGCCGAGGAACTTGCCGATCCTGACCAGGGCCGAGGCGAAGTCGATCGCGCCGAAGACGATCATCCGGGGCGGCGGCACCGACGACTCGACCAGCACCGTGAGCGGTGCTCCGCAGCGTGAGCCCTGCTCTCCTATCTCCACGGTGCCGGTGCGGCCCGCGTCCAGGAGGGCCCGTGCCTCGGCGGCGACCGTGCGGTCCAGTTCGGGGTGGGCGCCGAAGCCGCCCTCGTAACCGCCGCCGTACCCGCTCTCGCGCCGGCTCTCGTGCCCGTCGGCACATCCGCCCCCGGGCCGGACGAGCAGGGCGCGCCCGGCCAGTTCCGCCGGGCCCCGCACGATCCGCGCCACCGCCGCAGCCTCGCCGCGCGCGGCGGCGGCCAGCGCGGCCGCGGCCACCGGCCGGACCGGATCGCCCGCCCGTACCGGGGTGACGAGGATGTCGAGGACTCCCCCGCAGGTCAGGCCGACGGCGAAGGCGTCCTCGTCGCTGTAGCCGAACCGTTCCAGGACCACTTCGCCGTCCTGGAGGGCCTGGCGGCACAGGTCGTACACCGCGCCCTCCACGCACCCGCCGGAGACCGAGCCGATCGCCGTGCCGTCGGTGTCCACCGCGAGGGCGGCGCCCGGCCGGCGGGGCGCGCTGCCGCCGACGGCCACCACGGTGGCGACGGCGAAGTCACGGCCCTGCTCGACCCACCGGTACAGCTCCGCGGCGATGTCCAGCATGTCTCGGTCTCCTTCTCTGCCGGTTCTCCGCCGGTTCTCCGCCGGGCGGTCCAGGTCCTGGGCGGATCAGGTCAGGTGCTCCTGTGCCGTCCCGGTCAGGTGCTCGGGGCGTACCGGTGTCCGGGCGAGCTCCAGACCCGTCGCGTCCCGGATGGCCGCGAGGACCGCCGGGGTGGACGACAGGGTCGGGGCCTCGCCGACGCCGCGCAGCCCGTACGGGGCGTGCTCGTCGGCGAGTTCGAGCACGTCGACCGGGATGGTCGGCGTGTCGAGGATGGTGGGGATCAGGTAGTCCGTGAAGGAGGGGTTCCTGACCTTCGCCGTCCTCGGGTCGACGATGATCTCCTCCATCACCGCCATGCCCAGGCCCTGGGTGGTACCGCCCTGGATCTGGCCGATGACGGACAGCGGGTTGAGCGCCTTGCCGACGTCCTGGGCGCAGGCCAGCTCGACCACCTTGACCAGGCCGAGTTCGGTGTCGACCTCGACGACGGCGCGGTGCGCGGCGAAGCTGTACTGGACATGGCCGTTGCCCTGGCCGGTGCGCAGGTCGAAGGGCTCGGTCGGCCGGTGCCGCCACTCCGCCTCGACCTCGACGCTCTCCTCGCCGAGGACGTCCGCCAGGTCGCGCAGCACCTCACCGCCGTCGGTGACGACCTTGCCGCCCTCCAGCAGCAGTTCGGCCGTGGCCCAGGCGGGGTGGTAGGTGGCGAACTTGCGGCGGCCCAGTTCCAGGACCTTCTCGCGGACCAGCTCGCAGGCGTTCCTGATCGCGCCGCCGGTGACGTAGGTCTGGCGGGAGGCGGAGGTCGAACCGGCCGAACCCACCCTGGTGTCGGCAGGGTCGATGGTCACCCGGGTGACGCCCAGTTCGGTGCGGGCGATCTGCGCGTGGACGGTGACACCGCCCTGGCCGACCTCCGCCATCGCGGTGTGCACGGTGGCGACGGGCTCGCCGGCGACAACCTCGATCCGGACCTTCGCCGTCGAGTAGTCGTCGAAGCCCTCGGAGAAGCCGACGTTCTTGATGCCGACCGCGTAGCCGATGCCGCGTACGACGCCTTCGCCGTGCGTGGTGTTGGACAGGCCGCCGGGCAACTGCCGTACGTCCGCGCCCTCGCTGCTCTCCCACTGGCGCTCCGGCGGCAGCGGCATCGCCTTGACGCGGCGCAGGAGTTCGGCGACCGGCGCCGGGGAGTCGACCCGCTGCCCGGTGGGCAGGAGCGTGCCCTGCTCCATGGCGTTGCGCCGGCGGAACTCCACCGGGTCCAGGCCGAGTCGGGCGGCCACCTTGTCCATCTGCGCCTCGTAGGCGAAGCACGCCTGGACCGCGCCGAAGCCGCGCATGGCGCCGCAGGGCGGGTTGTTGGTGTAGAGGGCGATGGCCTCGATGTCGACGTCGTCGACGGCGTACGGGCCGACGCCCAGGGAGGAGGCGTTGCCGACGACCGCGGGGGACGCGGAGGCGTAGGCTCCGCCGTCGAGGACGATGCGGCACCTCACGTGGGTCAGCTTGCCGTCCTTGGTCGCCCCGTGCTCGTAGTGCAGGCGGGCCGGGTGGCGGTGGACGTGGCCGAAGAAGGACTCGAACCGGTTGTAGACCATCTTGACCGGTCTGCCGGTGCGCAGCGCCAGCAGGCAGGCGTGGATCTGCATCGACAGGTCCTCGCGGCCGCCGAACGCGCCGCCGACACCGGCCAGCGTCATGCGCACCTTGTCCTCGGGCAGGCCGAGCACGGGCGCGATCTGGCGCCGGTCGGAGTGCAGCCACTGGGTGGCGACGTAGAGGTGGACGCCGCCGTCCTCCTCGGGCACGGCGAGCCCGGACTCGGGGCCGAGGAAGGCCTGGTCCTGCATGCCGAAGTAGTAATCCCCGCGGACGATCACGTCGGCCCGTTCCGCGGCCGCGTCGGCGTCGCCGCGGACGATCGGCTGGCGGTGCAGGACGTTCGGGTGCGGGACGTGACCGATGTGGTGGTCCGTGCGGCCCTCGTGGACCAGGACCGCGTCCGGCGCGGTGGCGGAGGCCTCGTCGGTGACGACCGGGAGTTCGCGGTACTCGACCTTGATCTTCGCGGCGGCGCGGCGCGCGGTCTCCGGGTGGTCGGCGGCGACGATCGCGACGGGTTCGCCGTGGTGGCGCACCTTGCCGTGGGCGAGGACCGGGGTGTCCTGGATCTCCAGGCCGTAGTGCTTCACGTCGGCCGGCAGGTCGTCGTACGTCATGACGGCGTGGACGCCGGGCTGGGCGAGGGCCTCGCTCGTGTCGATCGAGACGATCTCGGCGTGCGCGAGGGGGGAGCGCAGGATCTGGCCCCAGAGCATGTCCTCGTGCCACAGGTCGGACGAGTACGCGAACTCGCCGGTGACCTTGAGGGTGCCGTCGGGGCGGAGGGTGGACTCGCCGACGCCGCCCCTGGTCCGGGAGCCCTGGGTGAGGGTGGTGGGAATGCCGTTGGTCGGCATGGTCAGACCGCCTCCGCCTGCCGGGCGGCCGCGAGGCGGACCGCGTCCATGATCTTCTCGTAGCCCGTGCAGCGGCACAGGTTGCCCGAGAGCGCCTCGCGGATGTCCGCGTCGGAGGGGTCGGGGTTGCGCTCCAGCATCTCGTCGGCCGCGACCAGCAGGCCCGGGGTGCAGAAGCCGCACTGGACGGCACCGGCGTCGATGAACGCCTGCTGGACGGGGGCGAGTTCGACGCCCTCGCCGGTGTGCGCGTGCTGGCCCTTGGCGGCCCAGCGCCTGGCCTCGTCGAGCGAGGTCCCGGAGGGCCCCGGAGTCCCCGCGGCGGCAGCGGTGGTGGCGTCGGCGGACGCGGTGGAGGAAGCGGCGTCGGCGGTGGCGGGGCGGCCGCCGCGCTCCGCGCGCTGTCCGGCGTACTCCGCCAGGCCCTCGACCGTGAGGACGTCACGGCCCTCGACCTGGCCCGCCGCCACCAGACAGGAGCACACCGGCACCCCGTCCAGGCGGACCGTGCAGGAGCCGCACTCGCCCTGCTCGCAGGCGTTCTTGGAGCCGGGCAGGCCCATGCGCTCGCGCAGGATGTACAGCAGGCTCTCGCCCTCCCATACGTCGTCGGCCTCCTGCGGGCAGCCGTTGACGGTGAAACTGACGCGCATTACGCGACTCCCTCCGTGCGGGCGGCGGTGCCGCGGTAGGACTCCCAGGTCCAGGTCAGCGTGCGGCGGGCCATCACGGCGACCGCGTGCCTGCGGTAGCTCGCGGTGCCCCGGACGTCGTCGATCGGGTTGCAGGCGGCCGAGCAGAGGTCGGCGAACTGCTTGGCCACCGACGGAGTGATGATCTTCCCGTTGTCCCAGAAGCCGCCCTCGTCGAGCGCCGCGGTCAGGAACTCCTCCGCCACCCTGGCCCGGACCGGGGTGGGGGCGGCGGAGCCGATGCCGGTGCGCACCGTACGGGTCTCGGGGTGCAGGGCCAGACCGAAGGCGCAGACCGCGATGACCATGGCGTTGCGGGTGCCGACCTTGGAGAACTGCTGGGGCCCGTCGGCCTTCGCGACATGGACGGCGCGGATCAGTTCGTCCGCGGCGAGCGCGTTGCGCTTCACTCCGGTGTAGAACGCGTCGATCGGGATCATGCGCGTACCGCGTACCGACGCGGCCTCGACCTCCGCGCCCGCGGCCAGCAGGGCGGGGTGGGCGTCGCCCGCCGGGGAGGCGGTGCCGAGGTTGCCGCCGACCCCGCCGCGGTTGCGGATCTGCGGGGAGGCGACCGTGTGCGAGGCGAGGGCCAGGCCGGGCAGCTCGCCGCGCAGGTTCTCCATGATCTTCGTGTACGGGACCGAGGCGCCCAGCCGCACGCTCCGCTCGCCGACCTCCCACTCGTAGAGATCTCCGACGCGGTTGAGGTCGAGCAGGTATTCGGGCCGCCGGTGGTCGAAGTTGATCTCGACCATCACGTCGGTGCCGCCCGCGATCGGCACGGCGCTGGGGTGCTCGGCCTTGGCGGCGAGCGCCTCCTCCCAGCTGGCGGGGCGAAGGAAGTCCATGACCGGCTCTCTTCTTCGTCTCGTGAGTCTTCGTCTCGGTCTCGTGAGTCTTGAACTCGTGAGTCTCGGCCTCGTGAGTCTTCGTCCCGCGAGTCTCGTCTCGTGAGTCGTCCGGATCCGAGCCGGTCGGGGTGCGGCGGGCCGGGCTCGTTCCTGTGCTGTTTACGCGAAGTGGGCTCAGTACACCGCCCGGTACTCCAGTGGGGTCAGTCACGGAAACCATGAAGGAGTTGGCTGGCCAGCACGGGCATCTTGTAGATTCGTATGAACGGAGGCCATCGGTAACCTCCGGGTTTTCCTGTGGAAACGTGAGACGCGCCCCGCCGTCCGGGACGGCCGGCTCCCGCGCCGAGAACCCTCTCGCCGGGTCCTCACCACGAACGCCTTCAGGATTCATCGTAGATTTCGAGACAAGGAACGGCGGCGACGAGAATGCGGCTGCGCGCACTGCTGGACACCGATGCGCTGGGGCTGCGGCTGCTCGGCGGCGAGGACGAGCTGGACCGCACCGTGCAGGGTGTGATGACCACCGACCTCAGGGATCCCAGCCGCTACCTGGCCGGCGGTGAGCTGGTGCTGACGGGGCTGGCCTGGCGCCGGGACGCCGAGGACTCCGAACCGTTCGTACGGACCCTGGCGGGGGCCGGGGTGGCGGGCGTCGCGGCCGGTACCGCGGAGTTCGGGTACGTGCCCGAGGACCTGGTCGTGGCCTGCGCCCGGCACCGGATGCCGCTGTTCGCGGTGCACGAGTCGGTGGCGTTCGCGACGATCACCGAGCATGTGGTGCGGCAGGTGTCCGGCGAGCGCGCCGGGGACCTCGCGGTCGTGGTCGACCGGCACCGCCGGCTGATGACCTCGGGCCCGACGGGCGGCGGCCCGGACGTGGTCCTGGACCTGCTCCGCTCGGACCTGGATCTGCGGGCCTGGGTCCTCTCCCCCGCCGGCCGGCTGATCGCGGGCCCGAAGGCGGCGGGCCCGGAGCTGCCGGCCGAGGCGTGCGTCCGGCTCGCGGCGGAACACCTGGGTGCCGCCCGCGCGGGCCGGCACACCCCGCACCGGGTGGCGCTCGGCTCCGCCACCTACTCGCTGTTCCCGATCCGTGGCGGCGGCCGCTCGGCGCAGGGCTCCCGGGACGTGCGCGAGAGCGTGCTGTCCGACTGGCTGCTGGCGGTGGAGGCGGACGCCGGGGACTGGCCCGAGGAGCGGCTCGACCTGCTCCAGGGCGTCACCCAGCTGATAGCGGTCGAGCGGGACCGGCGGGAGGCGGCGCGCACGGTCCGGCGGCGGCTGGCCCAGGAGATCCTCGAACTGGTGCAGACGGGCGCCTCGCCCGCCGAGCTGGCGGCGCGGCTGCGGGTGGCCGCCCCGGTGCTGCTGCCGGGCCTGGGGGCGGCCCCGCACTGGCAGGTGGTCGTGGCCCGGGTGGAGTGGGAGGGCGGCACCGTCGACGGCGGTGCGGCCGCCCAGTCGCTGCTGGAGGAGATCCTGGTCGACCCGCTCGCCACCGGCGCCGAGCCCTCCGACCGCATCGCCGTCGCGCACACCGGCGACGAGGCGATCGCGCTCGTACCGCTGCCGGCCGTGCCGGGCGGCGACGGTACGGAGACGGGCATCGTCGCCGACACGCTCCTGGAGTCCGTACGGGACCCGCTGTCGGCCGGGCTGGACGACGACGGGCGGCTCACGCTCGGCGTCAGCGCGGCCGTGCACTCGGCGGACGGGCTGCGCGGGGCGCTGGAGGAGGCACGGCACGCCCGGCGGGTCGCGGCGGCCCGGCCGGGCCGGGTGTGCGCGGCGGGCCACCAGGAGCTCGCCTCGCACGTGCTGCTGCTGCCCTTCGTGCCGGACGACGTCCGCCGGGCCTTCACCGCCCGTCTCCTGGACCCGCTGCGCGACTACGACCGGCGCCACCGCGCCGAGCTGATCCCCACCCTGGAGGCCTTCCTCGACTGCGACGGCTCCTGGACGCGGTGCGCGTCCCGGCTGCATCTGCACGTCAACACGCTGCGGTACCGGGTCGGGCGGATCGAGCAGTTGACGAGCCGTGACCTGTCCCGGCTGGAGGACAAGCTGGACTTCTTCCTGGCGCTGCGCATGAGTTGAGGTCACCGGGCCGGGGGACGGAAGGGGATCAAGTATCCCCCGGGTCCCACGACTTTGTGAAAACCTTCACCAACCTCTTGGCCGGGCGCCGGGATTGGTGCTGGAATGCCGCCACCACTCACAGCTCGATGGCGTGCTCGGGGAGGGCAACGTGGCGCATACCGCCATGTCTGGTAACGGAACGACCGCTGGTGACGATCCCCTCCAGACCGCGGTATGGCGGTTGCGCTCACGCGCCTGCTGGACCGACGCCGCGGCCCTGCTCCCACCGGACAGCGCGGCCGCCGCGCTGCAACGGGCCGGGCTGCTGGTCGAGCGGTGCCTGTACACCGAGCAGGGCTGGCAGGACGCCGAGGACGCGCTGCGGACGGCGGAGGCGCTCGCGGACGGCGACGAGGAGCGCGGCGCGGCCGCCTGCGAGCGCGGCCAGCTCGCCTACGCGGCGACCCTGCACGGGGTGCGCGACCGGGCGGACGAGGCGCGGGCCGCGCTGGGTCGGGCGGCGGCGCTGATCCCTCCGGGGTCGGCGGGGCGGGCCCTGCTGGACTTCCGGCGCGGGCTGCTCGCCGAGAACCTGTCCCGCTCCCCGCAGGCGGCACGCGCCGCCTACCGCCGGGCCCACGCAGGCGCCGTCGCCCACTCCGACGCGCTGCTGCTGTCCTTCACCTGGCGCCATCTGGCGGGCCTGTCCCTGCGGGACGGCGAGCTGGCGGAGGCCCGGCACGGCTTCGCCGAGTCCCTCCGGATCCGCGAGGAGCTGGGCTACCTGGTCGGTACGGCGCCCGCGCTGGCCTCCCTGGCGGACGCGGAGTCCGAGCCGGAGGCCTCCCGGCTGCGCGAGGAGGCCCGCCGCCTGTACCGCCTGCTGGGCGGCGTCCCGACCTGGCTGGCCCGCCACCTGGCCCCCCTCCCCCCGGCGGCGACGGCGTAGCCCGACGGGACCCGAGGCCCGGCCGGGACAGAGCCGAAGCCCCGGTCGGGGCGGGGCCGACGGCACGGTCGGGGCGGGGCCGACGGCACGGTCGGGGCGGGGCCGACGGCACGGAAGCACGGAGGCGCAGCGGCACCGGGGCACGGGGTCGCGCCTCGCGGGCCGGTGGGCCTCGGCGGGGGCGGGCCGTGGGCACCGGAGCACGGGGCCGTGGCCGGCCGGCCCCCGGTGGGGCCGGGCGCCGGGCGGCGGGGCCGGTCAGCCTGCGCCGGTGAAGTGTTCCCGTACCAGGGACCGCACCACGTCCAGGTCCTGGTCGATCAGCGCTTCCAGCAGGCTCATGTGTTCCGACGCGTCGGCCACCAGCTCGGCGCGCCGCCGGCGGGTCGCGCCTCCGACGAGCGGCCACTGCGCGCGCCGGTGCAGGTCCTCGGCGATGCGGACCAGTTGGGCGTTGCCCGCGAGGGACAGCACCGCACGGTGGAAGGCGCGGTCGGCCTCGGCGTACGTCGCGGCGCAGCCCGTCGACGCGGCGCGTACCGTCGCCTCGGCGAGCGGGCGCAGCTCCGCCCAGCGCTCGGGCGCCACCGCGCGGGCCAGCCGCAGCATCACCGGGACCTCGATCAGCCCCCTGACCTCGGCGAGCTCGGCCAGTTCGCGCGCGTCGCGCTCGATCACCCGGAACCCCCGGTTGGGGACGACCTCGACGGCCCCTTCCAGCGCGAGCTGCTGCATGGCCTCACGGACGGGGGTCGCGGAGACCCCGAAGCGTTCTCCCAGCGCGGGTGCCGAGTACACCTCGCCCGGCGTCAGCTCGCCCACCACCAGCGCGGTGCGCAGCGCGTCGACGATCTGGCCGCGCACCGAGGAGCGCTGCACCGCGGGCCGCTCGACGGCCGGGTGCGGCACCGCGGGGCGCGCGCCGACGGGACGCGTGGCGGTGGCGTCCAGATCGCCGAGGTGCGGCACCGCGGACCGCTGCACGGCAGGATGGGACAGCTCCGGACGGGCGACGGCGGTGTGCGACCGGGGGATCGGCGGCTCGGCGTGCGTGTGCTCACCGCGGGCCGCGCCGTCCGGCGGCTCCTGACGGATCCGGTCCCGGTCCGCGGCCCGCGGCTGGACCGGGACCCGCATCTCTCCGAGCCGCGCCTGCGGGGCGACCTGCGGCCCGGTGGAGCCCTGCGTGCTCTGCTCCACGGACTCTCCTCCGGGCTTGTCGGTACTTGGGGCTATTACGACGGGTTGTTACTCGTCCGTCAAGCACCTTAGGCGCAGATCCGCCTCGTTCAAATCCCAACCGGGCAGGGTAAGGTAAGCCTTACCTCTAGTCGTCCGCAGTCGACCGTGAATCGGTGGTCCGGTATGCCCCTGCCCCTGTCGGCCGTCGCGGACGCGTACGCCCGTCTCACCGAGGTCTACCCCGGGCTCACCGTGACCGAGCTGACCGGCCCCGAGGCCGCCCCGACCGGCGGCGGCTGGGTCGGCGCGACCGCCCTCGCGGACGGCGGCACCGGGCTGGAGGCCTTCCTGGCCTGGGACGACGCCCAGGTGCTGCGGGACTACGGACAGCGCGCCCGCCCGGACGTCGTCGCCGGCTTCGGACTGCACCGGTACGCCTGGCCCGCCTGTCTGCTCATCACCGTGCCCTGGTTCCTGCACCGCAGGGTTCCCCGCCTCCCCGTGACGCATGTCTCGTACGACCGCACCGCCGGCCGCATGGCCGTGCGCACCGCCTCCTTCGCCTGCCTGCCGGGCGATCCCGCCGCGGCGCTGCCCGGCGCCCGGGTGGTCGCCGACGAGGAGGCGCTGCGCGCCGAGGTGCGCGCGGCGGTCGCCGAGCACATGGAACCCGTGCTCGGCGGGTTCGGCCCGCCGATGCGGCGGCGCGGGCGCGCCCTGTGGGGCATGGTGACCGACGAGATCGTCGAGGGGCTCTGGTACGTCGCCCACCTGATCGGCGAGGAGCGGCGCGCGATGCGCGAGCTGGAGGCGCTGCTGCCGGGCGCGACCAGGCCGTACGTCGGCTCGGCCGCCTTCCGCGAGCTGACCGGGCCGGACGGCGAGCCGCTGCCCACCCGGGACCGGGCGAGCTGCTGCATGTTCTACACGGTGCGCCCGCAGGACACCTGCGCCACCTGCCCGCGCACCTGCGACACGGACCGGGTCGCGAAGCTGACGGCCGCGGTCGCCGGTTGATCCGGCGTCGGACCGCCGACCGCACCGCCGCCGCCGCCCCGGAACGACCCGAGGCCACCCCGTCACGGTTACCGGGGATTCACAACTTCCTCACTTGTCGCAGGAACTATCCGTGGAACCACCCTTACGGGTAGTGTTAATCGAACTCAACTCCTGCCCCTCATGCGGCAGTTCGAGCAGAGTGTCGCCCTCGGCATCCCCTTGCACCTCCTTGGCGGCCTCTTGCCCAGAAACCCCCTGAGGGCCGGTGGAATTGGGCCACTATGGCGGGCGTTACGCCCTATCCCAATGCAAGGGACCCCAGATGAGACTGACCGACATATCGCTGAACTGGCTGCTTCCCGGCGCCGTACTGCTCCTGGGCATGCTGGCGGCGGTTGCGGTGCTGGCGCGTGGCAAGCGCTCCTCGGGGAAGGACACGAGCGCGGACGACTCGTGGGAGCGCAGCGAAGAGCGCCGCAGGCGCAAGGAGGCCATATACGGCACCGCCTCCTATGTACTTCTGTTCTGCTGTGCGGCCGTGGCCGCGGCACTCTCCTTCCACGGCCTGGTCGGCTTCGGCGAGCAGAACCTCGGCCTCTCCGGTGGTTGGGAGTACCTGGTGCCGTTCGGCCTGGACGGCGCGGCGATGTTCTGCTCCGTGCTCGCCGTGCGCGAGGCAAGCCACGGCGACGCCGCCCTCGGCTCCCGCATACTCGTGTGGACGTTCGCGGGTGCGGCCGCCTGGTTCAACTGGGTCCACGCGCCCCGTGGCATCGGCCACGACGGCGCTCCCCAGTTCTTCTCCGGCATGTCCCTGTCCGCGGCGGTGCTGTTCGACCGTGCGCTGAAGCAGACCCGCCGGGCCGCGCTGCGCGAGCAGGGTCTGGTGCCGCGTCCGCTGCCGCAGATCCGTATCGTCCGCTGGCTGCGGGCGCCGCGCGAGACGTACAGCGCCTGGTCGCTGATGCTGCTGGAGGGCGTGCGCTCGCTGGACGAGGCGGTCGACGAGGTACGCGAGGACAAGCGCCAGAAGGAGGCCGCCCGGCTGCTGCGGCGCGACAAGGAGCGGGTGGAGCGCGCCCAGCTCAAGGCGATCAGCCGGGGCCACCGCGGGTTCGTCGGGCGGGGCGGCCGCCAGCTGGAGGCGCAGGCCCTGGAGCGGGGCCCCGAGCGCGCCGCCGCGGAGCCTGCCATATCGACACCGGAGTTGGAGCTGCCCGCGCTCTCACGGCCGTCCCTTCAGCCCGTACGGACTGGTTCTGACCCGATCACCGTCGACCTGACCACCGAGGACGACACCATGGCGCTGCCGCGGCTCGACCACCTGGAGCGCAAGCTCAAGGACCTGGAGCAGCAGTTCGGCTGAGCCGGGGCCCGGTACCGGGCGGCGACGGGAGGGGGGTGCGGCTCCGGCGAGCCGCACCCCCCTCCCGTTCCACGGACCTCACGCCGCTTCCGCGTCCAGTTCGAACCACACCGACTTGCCCACGCCGTGCGGCCGCACACCCCACGCGGACGCGAGGGACTGCACCAGCAGCAGACCACGGCCGTGCGTACCGTCCTCCGCGGCCGGGACCCGCGGCCGTGGCCGGCCGGCCACGAAGTCGCGTACCTCCACCCGCAGTCCGTCCGGTCCGACGGTGGCGGTCAGCAGGGCCTCGCGGTCGGTGTGCACGAGCGCGTTGGTGACGAGCTCGCTGGTGAGCAGCTCCGCGATCTCCGACCGTCCCGGTTTCCCCCAGTGCCGCAGCAGCTCGCGCAGCGCCCTGCGGGCCTCGGGCACCGCCCGCAGGTCCGCCCGCCCCAGTCTGTGCCGCAGCTGCGACGGCCGGGCCCGCGGCCCGGCGCCCTCCGGCTCCGCCCCCACGGTTCTCGCGTCCGCTCTCGCCTCCGCCGAGGTGGTCCCGGTCGCCACGGGACCGCTCCCTCGTGCCTGCCTCGTCATGGCCCCCGCCCGCGCGCCGATGTCGGTTCCCCTCCAGCTCGAACACGTTCACGGGGAGACATGCCCCACCGGCATCGCCGCACTCATGCCGGCTCCTCGACGACCGGGTCTTCGGCCACGCACCCGGCACCTCCGGCGGCGGCCCGGCGGCGCGGACCCGTGTCGGCGCGGCCGCCCGGAGGGGTACAGGACATCCGACAGCGCCGTCCGAGCCGCCGAGGAGAGTGCCGTGCACGACGACCGAGCCCTGGTGGAGGCGCGCCTGGAACGCGCCCTGCGACAGTTCCTGCGGCCCGCGCAGTACGGCCCCGCGGTGCCGCTGGAGCTGTCCGTGTGGCACGTGCCGGGCGAGCCGGTGCCGGTGGAGCGGGCCCTGCGGGCGGCCTACGAGCCGTTCACGGCCGGCACCGAGTGGGGAAGGCCCTGGTCGACGAGCTGGTTCCGGCTGACCGGCCGGGTGCCCGAGGAGTGGGCGGGCCGCCGGGTGGAGGTGGTGATCGACCCGGGGTTCACCGGCGACGGCCCCGGCTTCCAGGCGGAGGGTCTGCTCTTCGACACCTCCGGAGTACCGCTGAAGGGAATCCACCCCCGCAACCGGCACCTGACCGTCGGCCGGCCCGCGCGGGGCGGCGAACCGGTCGCCCTGCTCCTGGAGGCCGCGGCCAACCCCGCCGTGCTGCACGGCGGCTTCGAGCCGACCCGCCTGGGAGACGTGCTGACCGCGGGCGACCGGCCCCGCTACCGGTTCCGCACCGCCGAACTGGCCGTGCTGAACGAGGACGTGTGGCACCTGGTCATCGACGTCGAGGTGCTGTCGGAGCTGATGTACGAGCTGGACGCGGACCGGCCGCGCCGGCACGAGATCCTGCGCGCCCTGGAGGACATGCTCGACACCCTGGATCTGCACGACGTGCCCGGCACCGCGCCGGCGGCCCGCGCGGCCCTCGCGGACGTGCTGTCCCGCCCGGCCTCGGCGAGCGCCCACCGCGTCTCGGCGACCGGGCACGCCCACATCGACTCGGCGTGGCTGTGGCCGCTGCGCGAGACGGTCCGCAAGGCGTCCCGCACCTTCGCCAATGTCACCGCGCTCGCCGCCGACTATCCCGAACTGGTCTTCTCCTGCTCGCAGGCCCAGCAGTACGCGTGGGTGAAGGAGCACCAGCCGCACATCTGGGAGCGCATCAGGAAGGCGGTCCGGGACGGCAACTGGGCGCCGGTCGGCTCGATGTGGGTGGAGTCCGACGCCAACATGCCGGGCGGTGAGGCGCTGGCCCGCCAGCTCACCCACGGCAGGCGCTTCTTCGCCGAGGAACTGGGCGTGCGGACGGAGGAGATCTGGCTGCCCGACTCCTTCGGCTACACCGCCGCCTTCCCGCAGCTCGCGAAGTTGGCCGGAATCCGCTGGTTCCTCAGCCAGAAGCTCAGCTGGAACCAGTCCAACCGGATGCCCCACCACTCCTTCTGGTGGGAGGGCATCGACGGCACCCGCGTCTTCACCCACTTCCCGCCCGTCGACACCTACAACTCCCAGCTGCACGGCCGTGAACTCGCCCACGCCGAACGCAACTTCGCCGACAAGGGACGCGCGAGCCGGTCCCTGGTCCCGTTCGGCTGGGGCGACGGCGGGGGCGGTCCCACCCGGGAGATGCTGGAGAAGGCGCGGCGCCTGCGCTCCCTGGAGGGCTCGCCACGGGTGGAGATCGAGAGGCCGTCCGCCTTCTTCGCGGCCGCCGAGCAGGAGTACGGGCCGCAGGCGCCGGTGTGGTCGGGCGAGCTGTACCTGGAGCTGCACCGGGCCACCTACACCACCCAGGCGAAGACCAAACAGGGCAACCGGCGCTGCGAACACGCTTTGCGCGAGGCCGAGTTGTGGTGCGCGACAGCGGCCGTGCGCAGTCCGTCGTACGCCTACCCGTACGACGCGCTGGACCGGCTGTGGAAGACGGTGCTGCTGCACCAGTTCCACGACATCCTGCCCGGCTCGTCCATCGCGTGGGTGCACCGGGAGGCCCGGGAGACGTACGCGCGCGTGCTGGCGGAGCTGGCGGAGCTCACGGCCGGGGCGGTGCGGGCACTGGGCCCGGGCGGGCCGGTGGTGCTCAACGCCTCGCCGTACGAGCGGACCGAGGTGGTCGGGGACGCGGTGGCGACGGTGCCGGGGCTGGGGAGCGCCGTGGTGCCGACGGAGGCACCCGCGCAGGGCGTCCGCGCGGGGCGCGACGGCGACACGCTGGTGCTGGAGAACGCGTGGCTGCGCGTGCGCGTCGACACCGACGGACTGCTGACGTCCGTACGGGATCTGGTGGCCGGCCGGGAGGTCCTGTGCGGGCCCGGCAACCTCCTTCAGCTCCACCCCGACCACCCCAACGCGTGGGACGCCTGGGACATCGACCGGCACTACCGGCGCCGGCACACGGATCTGACGCGGGCCGACTCGGTGGAGCTGGTGGCGGACGGTCCGCTGCGGGCGGCCGTACGGGTCACCCGCGCGTTCGGCGCCTCGCGTCTGAGCCAGGAGATCCGGCTGACGGCCGCGAGCCGTCGCGTCGACATCGTCACGGACGTCGACTGGCAGGAGTCCGAGAAGGTTCTCAAGGCCGCCTTCCCGCTCGACGTGCACGCCGAACGCTCCGCCGCCGAGATCCAGTTCGGGCATGTGCACCGGCCCACCCACACCAACACGTCCTGGGACGCGGCCCGTTTCGAGATCTGCGCCCACCGCTGGCTGCGGGTGGCGGAGGAGGGCTACGGCGTGGCGGTCCTCAACGACTCGACGTACGGCCACGACGTGACCCGCACCCCGCACGAGGGCGGCCTCGGCACGACCGTACGGCTGACGCTGCTGCGGGCCCCGCACAGCCCGGACCCCGAGACCGACCTCGGCACCCACCGCTTCACGTACGCGCTGCTGCCGGGCGCGGGGGTCGGGGACGCGGTCGCCGAGGGGCTGGCGCTCAATCTGCCGCTGCGGCCGGCCGGCGCGCCGTCGCTCGCGCCGCTGGTGCGGGTGGCGGACCCGGCGGTCACGGTCGAGTCGGTGAAGCTCGCGGACGACCGCAGCGGGGACGTGGTGGTCCGGCTGTACGAGTCCCGGGGCGGCCGGGCCCGCTGCGAGCTGTCGGCGGACTTCCCGGTCTCCCGTACGGAGGTGACCGACCTGCTCGAACAGCCGTTGCCCGACGGCCCGGACCCCGCCGCGGCCCTGCGGCCGTTCGAGATCCGCACCCTGCGGCTGCGCCGCTCCTGAAACGGGCCGCCCGGCGCATCCCGCACCCTCACCCCGGTGGACACCGTGTCGCCGGGGCGGGGCGTCAAGGGCGCGGCACGTTGCGCAGGTTGGAGCGGGCCATCTGGAGCATCCGGCCGACGCCGCCGTCCAGGACCATCTTCGACGCGGACAGCGCGAAGCCGGTCACCATCTCCGCTCTGATCTTCGGCGGGATGGACAGGGCGTTGGGGTCGGTGACGACGTCCACCAGGGCCGGCCCCTTGTGCGCGAAGGCGTCCTTCAGGGCACCGACGAGCTGTTTGGGCTTCTCCACCCGCATCCCGTAGGCACCGCAGGCCCGGGCGACGGCGGCGAAGTCGGGGTTCTTGTTGGTGGTGCCGTACGCGGGCAGACCGGCCACCAGCATCTCCAGCTCCACCATGCTGAGGGACGAGTTGTTGAAGAGCACGACCTTCACCGGCAGGTCGTACTGGACCAGGGTCAGGAAGTCGCCCATCAGCATCGTGAACCCGCCGTCGCCGGACATCGACACGACCTGCCGGCCGCGGTCGGTGAACTGCGCGCCGATCGCCATCGGCAGCGCGTTCGCCATCGATCCGTGGGAGAAGGAACCGATGACGCGGCGTCGGCCGTTGGGCGAGACGTAGCGGGCGGCCCAGACGTTGCACATGCCGGTGTCGACGGTGAAGACCGCGTCGTCGTCCGCGAGTTCGTCCAGCACGGACGCCACGTACTCGGGATGGATCGGAACGTGCTTCTCCACCTTCCGGGTGTACGCCTTCACCACCCCCTCCAGCGCGTCGGCGTGCTTGGTGAGCATCCGGTCCAGGAAGCGCCGGTCGTCCTTGGCCCGCACCCTCGGGGTGAGACAGCGCAGGGTCTCCCGCACGTCGCCCCACACAGCGAGGTCCAACTTGGAACGCCGGCCCAGGTGTTCGGGCCGGACGTCGACCTGGGCGATCCGCACGTCGTCGGGGAGGAAGGCGTTGTACGGGAAGTCGGTGCCGAGCAGGAGCAGCAGGTCGCACTCGTGGGTGGCCTCGTAGGCGGCGCCGTAGCCGAGCAGTCCGCTCATCCCGACGTCGTACGGGTTGTCGTACTGGATCCATTCCTTGCCGCGCAGGGCGTGGCCCACGGGGGACTTGACCTTCCCGGCGAACTCCATGACCTCGGCGTGCGCGCCCGCCGTGCCGCTGCCGCAGAACAGGGTGACCTTCTCGGCCCGGTCGATCATCTCGACCAGTCGGTCGATCTCGGTGTCGCCCGGCCGGACGGTGGGGCGGGTGGTGACGAGGGCGGTCTCGAAGGTCTTCTCGGGGGCGGGCCGGTCGGCGATGTCGCCGGGGAGCGTGACGACGCTGACCCCGCCGAGGCCGACGGCGTGCTGGACGGCGGTCTGGAGCACGCGGGGCATCTGCTTCGGGCTGGAGATCAGTTCGCTGTAGTGGCTGCACTCGCCGAACAGCCGGTCGGGATGGGTCTCCTGGAAGTAGCCGAGGCCGATCTCGCTGGAGGGGATGTGCGAGGCGAGGGCGAGGACCGGGGCCATGGAGCGGTGGGCGTCGTAGAGGCCGTTGATCAGGTGCAGGTTGCCGGGACCGCAGGAGCCCGCGCAGGCCGCCAGTCTCCCGGTGAGCTGGGCCTCGGCGCCGGCCGCGAAGGCCGCCGTCTCCTCGTGGCGTACGTGGATCCAGTCGATGGCGGAGTTGCGGCGGACCGCGTCGACCACCGGGTTGAGGCTGTCGCCGACGACGCCGTACAGGCGGGTGACTCCGGCGCGGGTGAGGATGTCCACGAACTGTTCGGCGACGTTCTGCTTGGCCATGGCTGTCGGTTGTCCTCCCGGTCGGCTGCGGATGCCTCCGGCTTCCATGGAGACACAGCAGCCGCCGTCACGCCTCCCAGACGGCCGCCGCCGTACGGTCGTCCGCGTATCCCTTGACCCGGACCAGGGTGTCGGCGAGGAACCCGGCGAGGCCGGGCACCGCCCCCGTCGACCACCGTCCGCCGAGGTATCCGCACAGTTCGGGCTCGCCGCGCAGCGGCTCGGCGAGCCCGCCGGTGCACACCAGCAGGGTGTCACCCGGCCGGGCTACCGAGGCCCGGAAGCGGAAGGGTTCGCGGGGTGCCTGCGGGGCGGGTTCGTAGGGGCTCGGCGGGGTCGGGATGCCCAGGTCCATGGTGAGCCGGTCGCCCTCGGGGGTCTCGGCGGGCGGCGAGCCGAAGCCGACCACCGGTCCGCCCCTGCTCTCGGTGACCCGCGGCTCGATGTCCTGCCATTCGCCGCCCCGCAGCCGGAACAGCCCGCCCTCGCCGACTCCGAAGAAGACCCGGGTGCGGCAGTCGGGGTCGGCCGGCAGCAGCAGACAGCGCAGGTGGGCCGTGTACTCGTCGGGGTCGATGCCCTGGAGCGTGGCGCTGGCGCGCAGTTTGCCGAGGCTGCGGTCGGTGAGGCGGTGCAGGCCGGACTTGAGCTCGCCGCGCCGTCCGGCCCGGATGTCCTCCGCGAGCCGGGCATGGCTGCGGCCCACGGCCCGGGCCATCCACTGGCAGGCCTCGGCGGCCGCCCGGTGGGCCCCGGTCGTGGCGCGGGCGCCGGTCGCCATGGCCACCAGCACCAGGGCCGCGTCGCCCTGTCCGAAGCGTGCGGTGAGCAGCGCGTCGCGGCGCGGTTCGCCGCGGAAGCGGGCCGAGTCGCCACGGGCGGAGACGGCGCGCAGGGTGCAGGCGCCGTAGTGGGCTCCGTCGAGCACGGTGTCGGCGACCAGGTCGTCGAGTGCGTCGGGGTCGGCGGGCGGGAGCGCGGTGGGTTCGGCGTCGTAGGTGGGCGGCCCGGAGCCGACGTGGTCGCGGCGGCCGGCCCGGTCGACGACGGGGAGGCCGAGCGGGCCGGGCGGCTGTTCCGCGGGGTCCCGGCGGGCGGGGCCCGCACCGGTCACGGCGGGGCCGGTCACCGAGTTCGTGCGCTCCTTGGGGGTGCGCTCCTGGAACCCCGGCGGCATCGGTCCGGGCGGGAGGGCCGTGGGGCCCTCGGCGGGGGCGAGGCCGGGCGGCGGGAGTTCGGGGCGGGCGGGGCGGGCGGGGAGGTCGCCGCCGGGCGCCGCGGACGGCGGTTCGGGACGGGGCGCCGGGACCGGGAGGGCCGCCGGGTCGGGACCGGCGGCCGGGCCGCGGAGGAGCGCCGGGTCCGCGGCGGAAGGGAAGTCCGCGGCGGAGGGGAGGTCAGGACCGAAAGGTGGTTCGGGCGCGGTGGACAGTGGTTCCCAGGGGGCGCGCTGCCGGGACGGTGCCCCGCGCGCCGCGCCGTCCTCCGGTAACGCCGTCCCGTCCTCCAGCGTCCCCGCGGCCGAGGCGAACCGGTCGTCGAGCGAGTCGGCCGCGGCCACCGGGCCGGTGTCCTCGGTGGAGTCGTCGTACAACTGCCTCCACCAGTCGTCCTCGTGACCGGTGGGCCTTCCCCCCTGCTGGCTCATGCCCCTGATTGTCCACCGCGAGGGCCGGATGAAAACGGGGCATCGGGAAAATCCTGTGCGATCCCTCCCCGTCGAACGGCATATCGGGTGACATCAGGAACACCAGTACGTATCTGTGGCCGGTGGTACGCAAGAGCCGGCCGGGTCGGGGCGCGCGCGTACGGGCGGGACCGAGCGGCGCGGGACTGACCTGCCGTTCCTGCCGGGCTCGGGCACCCTGGGCAGATGGGAGTGTGGGAACTCCTGCCGGTCGGCCTGGTGGTGCTGCTCGGCCTGTGCGGAGTGCTGGTGCCCGGGGTGCCGGGGGCGTGGCTGGTGTGGTCCGGGGTCCTGTGGTGGGCGCTGAACGATCCGCAGCCGGTCGCCTGGGGCGTCCTCGTCGGTGCGACCTGCACCCTGTTCCTGGCCCAGGCGGTGCGCTGGGCGCTGCCGCCCCGGCGGCTGCGGCAGAGCGGGGCCGGCCCCCGGACGGCGGTGTACGCCGGGGCCGGGGCGCTGGCCGGCTTCGTCCTGCTGCCCGTGCTCGGCGCGATCCCCGGTTTCGTGGGCGGCATCTACCTCTGCGAGCGGCTCCGCCTGGGCGGGTCGGCCGAGGCGCGGGCGTCCGTGCACACGGTGATGCGGGCCGGCGGCTGGAGCGTCCTGACCGAGCTGTTCGCCTGTCTGCTGGTCACGGGGGCGTGGCTGGGCGCGGTGGTGTGGGGGTGAGGTGGCGGGGTTCGGAGAAGGGCCGCGGTCTCCCGGCGCGAGGGCGGCAGGTCCCCCGGCGGTCTCCCGGCGCGGGAACGACAACCCCCCGGCAGCCCCCGGCACCGGTCAGAGCCCGTGGGCCGCCGTCAGCGCTCCTTCCAGCGTCAGCAGCCGTACCTTGCGTTCCAGACCCGCCGCGTAGCCCGTCAGCGAGCCGTCGGCGCCGATCACCCGGTGGCAGGGGCGGACGACGAGCAGCGGGTTGGCGCCGATCGCGCCGCCGACCGCCCGCACGGCGGCCCGTGGGGCCCCGATCCGTGCGGCGACCTCGCCGTACGTGGTGGTCGCCCCGTAGGGCACGGCGTCGAGGGCATCCCACACCCGGGTACGGAAGTCCGTGCCCTCGGCGCGCAGCGGCAGCCGGAACTCCTCGAGCTCCCCGGCGAAGTAGGCGGCGAGCTGCCGCGCGCACTCGCGGAACGGCCCGGGGTCCTCGCGCAGGCCGCCCAGGTCCGCGAGGGTGCGTCCGCCCTTCTGGCCGGGCAGGGACAGCGAGGTCAGCGTGCCGTCGGCGGCCGCGGTGAGCAGCAGCGGCCCGAGGGGGCTGTCGAGGCTGGTCCAGTACGACGGGCTGGTCATCGGTTCTCCTCCTCGTCCCGCTCGCCGGCGGCGCGCAGGTGGTGCAGTGCGTAGGAGCGCCAGGGGCGCCAGGTGTCGGGGACGTCCGCGCCGGGTGGCGCGACGTCCGGGTCGCCGAGGGCGCGGGTGCGGATCACCGCCACCGTCCGGGCGTCCATGCCGGGCAGGGCGAGCAGGGCCTGCTCGGCGTCGTCCCGGTCGGCGCCCACGTCCAGTCGTACGGCTCCGTCGGCGAGGGCGGTGGCGAGCGCGCCCAGCGGGCCGTCGCTCCCGGTACCGGCCAGGGCGGCGGGTTCCGGGAAGAGGTGGGTGAGCGTGCCGCAGGGCGCGTCGAGTGCCTTGCCGCGGCCGCGCACGAGTTCCGCGGCCGCGGTCCGGCCGACCAGGGCCCGCACCGCCAGTTCGTCCGGGTCGGCGGCGCCCGGTGAGCGCAGTCCCGGCCGGGCGGCGACCAGCGGGGCGAGCCGCGGGTCGGCGCCGAGCCGCTCGTCGACGGCGTACGGGTCGGCGTCGAGGTCGAACAGCCGCCGCAGTCGCTGTACGGCGGTGGTGAGGTCCCGTGGGTCGGTCAGCCGCAGCCGGGCGTCGAGCCAGCCGCCGGCGTGGGCGGCGGTGGTCCCCCGCTGGGTGACCGGCCGCTCGTGGACCGCGGCGATCCCGGTGCCGTGGGGCAGGCGCAGGGTGCGCCGGTAGGTGCGGTCGCCGGGGGTGCCGCTGACCTCCTCGACGCCGGGCAGCGCCTCGCGGGCGAGCAGGTCCAGGACGGGACCTGCCTGGTACGGACCGCGGTGGGCGAGCCGCAGCGGGATCCCGGCGATGGGCGTGGCGGCGGTGCGCGGTCCGCCGCGGGGTGCGGCGGCGCGCAGTTCGCTGGGGGTGGTGGCGTAGACGGCCCGGATGGTGTCGTTGAACTGGCGGACGCTGGCGAAGCCGGACGCGAAGGCGATCTCCGTGACCGGCAGTCCGGTCGTCTGGAGCAGCACGCGCGCGGTGTGCGCCCGCTGGGCGCGGGCGAGGGCGACCGGTCCCGCGCCGAGTTCCGAGGTGAGCTGGCGCTGTACCTGCCGGGCGCTGTAGCCCAGCCGGACGGCGAGGCCCGCGACGCCCTCGCGGTCGACCACGCCGTCGCCGATCAGCCGCATGGCCCGGCCCACGACGTCGGCCCGTACGTTCCACGCGGCCGACCCCGGTACGGCGTCCGGGCGGCACCGCCGGCAGGCCCGGAACCCCGAGCCCTGCGCGGCGGCGGCCGTCGCGAAGAACCGCACGTTGCGTCGCCGTGGGGTGACGGCGGGGCAGCTGGGCCGGCAGTAGATGCCGGTCGTCTCGACGGCGAAGAAGAACTCGCCGTCGAACCGGGCGTCCCGGCTGCGTACGGCCTCGTACCTGCTGTCCTCGTCCCTCACGAGGTCCAGTGTGGGCGATCGGCGGGCGGCCGGGCTGGCGGGTATCGGACATCACCCTCAGCTGCCGGCCCGCCGCCCGCCGGTCCCCGCCCGGTGCCGACGCCGGTGCGCGTCACCCGGCGGGGGCCGCGGGGATCACCGCGGCCCCCGCCCCCGCTTGGCCTCCATGGCGGCCCGGCCTTCCGCGCCCTTGCGCTTCCAGTCCTTGCGGATCTCCGCCCGCAGCCGGGCGTCGGTCTTGGCGACGATCCACTGGTTCTCCCGGACGAGCTTGCGGTAGCTGTCCAGCCGTCGCACGGACAGCTCCCCCGTCTCCAGGGCGGCCAGCACCGCGCAGCCCGGTTCGGAATCGTGCGCGCAGTCGTGGAAGCGGCACCGCCCCGCCAGTTCCTCGATCTCGGCGAAGACCTGTCCGACGCCGCTCTCTGCGTCCCACAGGCCGACCCCGCGCAGGCCGGGGGTGTCGATCAGCACGCCCCCGCCGGGCAGGACGAGCAGGTTGCGCGTGGTGGTGGTGTGCCGGCCCTTGCCGTCGACGTCACGGGTGGCCTGCACTCCCATCACGTCGGCGCCGAGCAGCGCGTTCGCGAGGCTCGACTTGCCCGCGCCGGACTGGCCGAGCAGCACCGACGTACCGCCGCCGACGAGCGCGACGAGGACGTCCAGACCGGCTCCGTCGTGGGCGCTGACGGTCAGCACCGGCACGCCGGGCGCCGTCGTCTCCACGTCCTGGACGAGGTACGACAGGCCGACCGGGTCCGGCACGAGGTCGGCCTTGGTGAGCACCACCACGGGCTGCGCACCGGACTCCCAG
Organism: Streptomyces sp. NPDC104096; assembly: GCF_055584385.1. Taxonomy (NCBI): domain Bacteria; kingdom Bacillati; phylum Actinomycetota; class Actinomycetes; order Kitasatosporales; family Streptomycetaceae; genus Streptomyces; species Streptomyces sp. NPDC104096. The sequence goes on along the minus strand of NZ_JBVJMD010000008.1, from coordinate 92,686 downwards.
GCCAGGGCGAGGAACCGTTCGACGCGGCCGAGGTCGAGTTCGCCGCCCAGGGAGACGGCGACGACGGCGTGGTCGACGTTGGCGGCGAGGATCTGCCCCTCGGACCGCTTGGAGGAGGTGGAGCGTACGAAGGCGGTACGACGGGACAGCAGCGTCCGCACATAGCGCGGATCACCGCCCTCCGGGTCGACGGCGACCCAGTCGCCCGTGCACACGACCTTCATGGGATCGCGGGGAACGACGAACTCGGTGTCGGCCCGCACGGTGCCGTCAGGGGTGACGACGTCGCACTGACCGCGGTCGACCCGTACGACCCGGCCGGGCAGCAGGCCCTGCCGGGCGTAGGGGGCGAACTCGGTCTCCCGGCCCGCGTCCCAGCCGTAGCGGGCGAGCGGGTGCGCGGAAGGAAGCTGAACGGAGGAGGACAAGGGGTGACCCTTCACAAGGGTGGCCCCGGAGCCGGACCGCGCACACGGGCGCGGAAACCGGAGATGTCAGCCGAGGGCCACGGAGGTGGAGTGGATGAACTCGTGGATGCGGGCAGCGCCCATCGCAACGACAGCCATCAGTCACACCTCCTGGATCACGCTCGGCCGACCACGACGGCCGGCGGCCGCCTCGGAACGAGGAAACCCTAGCCGTGTGTCTCGCCGAAAGGCCACCTCTTTTCTCCGTGGCGGGAACTCGCCTCGTCCGGCGTCCGGTTCAGTGACCGGCCGGTGCCCGTCCGGTCCGGGGTCCCGCGTCGATCATCCCCGCGGCGAGCGTCGCCCCGTCCTGCGGGTCGACGAGCAGGAACGATCCGGTCCGTCTGTTCTGCCGGTAGTCGTCGACGGCGAGCGGCTCGGCGGTGCGAATCAGGACGCCGCCGATCTCGTTGACGGAGAGACCGTCCTCGCAGGGCAGCCGGCGGGCGTCGGTGACGTCCGTGCGGTAGTCGATCCGCTCCACCATCGCCTGGACCGTCCGGGTGGTGTGCTTGAGCAGCACCCGCTGTCGCGCCCGCAGCGGGCGGTCGTGCAGATGGCACACGCTGGCGGTGATGTGCCGCAGCAGCTGTGGGGTGGGGCCCGCGCTCAGCAGGTCGCCCCGGGAGATGTCGATCTCGTCGGCGAGCCGGACGGCCACCGACTGCGGTGCCCGCACGCTGTCGGTCTCCTGGCCGAGCACGCTGAGACCGACGACCGTACTGCTCTGTCCGGACGGCTGTACGACGACACGGTCGCCGACCTGGAGGACGCCGGAGACGAGCTGTCCGGCCGGCCAGCGCTCCACCACCTGCCGGTGCTCCGAGGGGTGCCGGATCACGTACTGCACCGGCAGACGCATCGGCTTGCGGACCGGTTCCGTGCCGACCGACACGTTCTCCAGATGGGTCAGCAGGGTGTCGCCGTCGTACCAGTCCATCCTGGTCGAGGGCTCGACCACGTTGTCGCCGGTCAGCGCGGACATCGGGATGGCGGTGACGTCCGCGATCCCCAACTCGCCCGCCCGCCGGGTGAACTCGTCGGCGATCGCGGTGAAGGCGGACTCCCGGTAATCGACGGTGTCCATCTTGTTGACGGCCAGCACGACGTGCGGCACCCGCAGCAGTGCCGCGATCGCGCCGTGCCGCATCGTCTGCGCGACCACGCCGTTGCGCGCGTCGACCAGGATCACCGCCAGGTCGGCGGTGGAGGCGCCGGTGACCATGTTGCGCGTGTACTGCACATGGCCGGGGGTGTCAGCGAGGATGAACCGGCGCGCGGGCGTCGCGAAGTAGCGGTAGGCCACGTCGATGGTGATGCCCTGTTCCCGTTCGGCCCGCAGGCCGTCGGTGAGCAGAGCCAGGTCGGGGCCGTCCTGCCCCCGTCTGCGGGACACCTCCTCGATGGCCGTCGCCTGGTCGGCGAGGACGGACCTGGTGTCGTAGAGGAGCCGTCCGACCAAGGTGGACTTGCCGTCGTCGACCGACCCGCAGGTGGCCAGCCGCAGCAGGCTCCCCGGGGGCCGGCCGGTGGAGCCCGTCCGATCTGCGCACGTCTGATCTGCCGCTGCCGCGACACCTGTTGACATGTCTAGAAGTACCCTTCTCGCTTGCGGTCCTCCATGGCTGCCTCGGACATCCGGTCGTCGGCCCTGCTCGCGCCGCGCTCGGTCACCCGGCTCGCGGCGATCTCCGCGATGACCTCGCCCACCGTCGAGGCGGACGAGTCGATCGCGCCGGTGCAGGACATGTCGCCGACCGTGCGGTAGCGGACCCGTCGCTCGCACAGGGACTCGTCGTCCCGGGGGCCGCCCCAGTCGCCGGGCGCCAGCCACATGCCGTCGCGCCGGAAGACCTTGCGCCAGTGCGCGAAGTAGATCTGCGGCAGTTCGATGCCCTCGTGCTCGATGTACTGCCAGACGTCGAGCTCGGTCCAGTTGGACAGGGGGAAGACGCGGAAGTGCTCGCCGGGCCGGTGGTGGCCGTTGTAGAGCTGCCACAGTTCGGGCCGCTGCCTGCGCGGTTCCCAGGCGCCGAACTCGTCGCGCAGGCTGAACACGCGTTCCTTGGCGCGTGCCTTCTCCTCGTCGCGCCGGCCGCCGCCGAACACGGCGCCGAAGCGGCCGTCGCGGATGGCGTCCAGCAGGGGAAGGGTCTGGAGCGGATTGCGGGTGCCGTCCGGCCGCTCCCGGAGCGTTCCCTCGTCGATGTACGACTGCACGGACGCCACGTCGAGCCGGAGCGCGTGCCGCTCGACGATCCGGTCGCGGTAGGCGATCACCTCGGGGAAGTTGTGGCCGGTGTCCACGTGCAGCAGGGAGAACGGCAGTGGCGCCGGCGCGAACGCCTTGAGCGCCACGTGCAGCATGACGATCGAGTCCTTGCCGCCGGAGAACAGCAGCGTCGACCGGTCGAACTCCCCCGCCACCTCGCGGAAGATGTGGGCCGCCTCGGCCTCCAGCGTCTCCAGGTGCGTCAGCGCCGGCGCCGGTCGCGGTCGCGGGCCGAGGCGGCCGGGACGGCCGGCGGGCGCGAGTCGCGCCGGGGCGGTCATGACAGACCTCGGGCCGTGAGCAGCGCGCGCACCCGGCGGACCGACTCGTCGACCGTCTGGTGCTGGGTGTGAACCCGCAGCTCGGGGTCGACCGGGACCTCGTAGGGGTCGTCCGCACCGGTGAGACCGCTGAGTTCGCCCGCCGCCTGCCGGGCGTACAGGCTCTTGACGTCCCGGTCGGCGCAGACCTCCACCGGGGTCGCCACATGCACCTCGACGTAGGGGACGCCGCGCGCCGCGTGCAGGTCGCGGACCGCGGCGCGGGACAGCGCGTAGGGGGCGATGACCGGCACCAGCACCGTGACGCCGTGCTCGGCGAGCAGCCCGGCCACGTAGCCGATCCGGCGCACGTTGGTGTCCCTGTCCTCCTTCGAGAATCCCAGTTCCGCGGAGAGCGCGGCACGGACCTCGTCGCCGTCGAGCACCTGGACCCGGTGTCCACCGGAGCGCAGTCGCTCGGCGAGACCCACCGCGATGGTGGTCTTGCCCGCGCTCGGCAGGCCGGTCAGCCAGACCGTGCCGCCCTGCCACTCGGCTGGTGTGTCGTTCGGTGCGCTCATGCGCGGATCTCCCTTTCGCGTCGGCCGGGGTTCACAGGGGGTGCAGTCCGGGGAAGGCCAGGCCGAGGCTCTCGGGCCGGCCCATGCGGATGTTGAGGCACTGGAGGGCGTTGCCGGCCCCGCCCTTGACCAGGTTGTCCAGGGCCGCGATCGTGGTCAGCCGACCGCTGTCCTCGTCGACCGCGTAGCCGACGTCGCAGTAGTTGGAGCCCAGGAGGATCTTCGGGTCGGGGTAGCGGAAGGTGCCGCGCTGGTGCGCGACGACCCGGACGAAGGGTTCCTCGGCGTACTGCTCGCGAAAGGCCCGGCGCACGGTCTGCTTGTCCACGCCGGGGCGCAGCGTGGCGTGGCAGATGGTCTGGACCCCACGGACGGCTTCGACGCCGGTGGCGGTCATCGCGGCGGACAGGCCCAGATGCCGCGAGATCTCGGCTTCGTGGCGGTGCCCGGTGGGCGCGAACACGCGCATGGAACCGCTGCGTTCGGCGTGCAGGTTGGCCGGGCCCGCCATGGCCCCCGAGCCGCTGGAGCCGGTACGGGCGTCGAACTGAGCCCCTTGCTCCAGGTCGATCAGCCCCCGGGCCACCAGCGGGTACAGGGCGAGCACGCCGGCCGTGGCCATGCACCCGGGGACGCTGACCAGGTCCGCGGTGCGCAGCCGGTCGCGGTGCAGTTCGGGAAGGCCGGGCACGAAGTCGCCCAGCAGATGCGGGGCCAGGTGCTCCTCGCCGTAGTAGCGCCTGAAGACCTCGGTGTCGTCGAGACGGAAGTCCCCGGTCAGGTCGAAGACGAACTTGGACCGCCGCGTCCAGTGGTCGATCTGGGTCATCGCCACCCGGTGCGGCAGTGTCAGGAACACCGCGTCGCACTCCTCGACCTGGTCCGCCGAGCAGAACGTCAGATCGGTGGCGGACCGCAGATTCGGATGCACACCGTCGACCCGTTTCCCCGGGAAACGGGACGAGACCGCGCCCACCACCTCCACCTCGGGATGGCCCAGCAGCAGTCGCAGCAACTCCCCGCCGATATAACCGGCCGCGCCGGCCACCGCCACCCTTATCACGACCGTATCCCCCTCGCTGCAATTCGCCTGTGCGTCACCACGACTCCTTCCGGTCGGGACCGACGACCCATGCGAAGAAAACTACGAACCCGTGCGCCTCGGCCGCGTCCGCGACGAACACAGCCGTCAGGAGTCGTCCGAATTAGATTCCGGTCCCACGAATAAGCATCTCGATTACCCGACGTGAGCGCCGTGCGTGCCAATCTTGGGATCGGCCCATATGCGTCGAGGAGTTCAGCGCGGCGTTCCCGGCGCCGCCTTCACGTCACCGAGAGAGAGGGACCAGATGAGGGTCACTCAGAACCCGGACTTCCGGCGGCTGCGGGCCGCGCAGGGCGTCAGTCAGATAGGCAGCCAGATCGGCTTCCTGGCCCTGCCGCTCGCCGCGCTCCAGGTGCTGCACGCCAGCGTGTTCGAGGTCAGTGTGCTCACGGCCGCGCAGATCGTGCCCTTCCTGCTGATCGGTCTGCCCGCCGGGGTGTGGGTCGACCGGATGCGCCGAAGGCCCGTCCTGATCAGCACCGACCTGTTCCGCGGCGTGCTGCTGCTCACCGTCCCGCTGGCCTACGCGCTGGACGTCCTCTCCCTCGGCCAGCTCTATGTGGTCGCGTTCGGACAGGGCGTCGCCACCGTGTTCTTCGACGTCGCCTACCAGTCGTATCTGCCGGACGTCGTCGAGGACGGTCAACTGACCGAGGGAAACGCACAGTTGGAGCTGGCGCGGTCGGCGTCTCAGTTGATCGGCCCCAGCGCGGGCGGCTGGCTGATCTCGGCGTTGAAGGCCCCGGTCGCGCTGGGCGCCGACGCCCTGTCCTTCCTGTTCTCCGCGTTCATGGTGTCGCGCATCCCCGCCGATCGGGAGAAGCCGGTGGTGAGGGACGGCGACCGGACGACCTGGACGGTGCTGTGGAAGGAGGTCGGCGAGGGACTGGACTTTGTACGTCACCACCGCCTGCTGGCCCCGCTGGCCGGGGTCGGGGGGCTCCTCAACTTCTCCTACGGCATGGTCGCGGCCATCTTCACCACCTACGCGGTGCGTGAACTGGGCTTCTCCGCCGGCAAGCTGGGCACCCTGATGGCGATCGGGTCGCTGGGCGTCGTCGTGGGGGCCGTCGTGGTCCGCAGGCTGTCACAGCGCCTGGGCACCGGACCGAGCATCGTGGTGGGCGCGCTCCTCAACGGCGTCGGCCCGCTCCTCACCCCCGCCGCGCCCGCCTCGTCCCCCGAAGTGGTCATCGCCTGCGGCCTGTTCCTCCAGTCGTTCGGCGTGGTGCTCTTCAACGTGAACCAGGTCAGCCTGCGTCAGAGCATCACCCCGCGCGCGCTCAGGGGCCGTATGACCGCCACGATCCGGTTCGTCATGTGGGGCACGCTTCCCGTCGGATCGCTGTGCGCCGGTGCGCTCGCCTCGAACGTCGGCCTGCACCGGGCCCTGTGGGTGTCGGCGTCGGTCGGCGCCCTGGCCTTCCTCGGCGCGCTGTTCTCCGGCGTCCGGACCGTGGGGACGAGCGACGTTCCGCCGCCGGCCCCGACGGCCGACACCGCGGACGTCGCCACCACCGCCGCCGAACCCGCGGACGTCGCCACCACGGCCACCGGCACCCCGGCCGCCGACGAACCCGCGGAACGGTACGACCGCGCCGACGCCGGGTGAGTTCCGCCGACGCCGGGTGAGTTCGCGACCGACGCGTTCACGAGCGTATTGACCCGGCTCTCCCGCCGTCGAGTCCCTCGATCACCACAAAGCTTCCCTGGTTCCACCATTTCTGCTACTGGCGCGCTTTCTTGCCGCCAGGCCTGGATGTGAGATCTGGAGGCCCATACGTGAAATCCGTGCTCATCCTCTCCAAATGGAATGCCGGCGCGGTGGTCCCCGCCGCCGATCAGTTGAGATCCCGCGGAATCCGGTCGGTACTGATATCCGAGATTCCGGACACCCGGCACCGCGACTCCTGCGACGACCATGTCGTGGTGGACTGGGACAGCGAGGACCTGTCCGCGCTCGTCGCCCGGCTCGACGAACGCGGCATCGTCCCCCTGGCGGTCGTCAACCTGCTCGAACCACTGCTCCCCTGGCAGGGCGGCCTGGCCGTGCACTACGGCCTTCCGGGCGCCGGCGTCGGCCTCGACGTGCTGGCCAGCAAGACGCTGGTCCGGCGGCGCATGCGAGACCTGGGACTGTCCTCCATCGGCTTCTGCGAGGACCCGGCGGAGGTGGATTTCTTCCCCGCCATCGTCAAACCCTCGCGTGAATCGACGGCCTCGCGGCTGGTGCGCCGGGTGGACGGCCCGGCCGAGCTCCTCGCCTACGAGCGCCATCTGGCGGAGCGCGGCTTCGGCGACACGGAAATGATCATCGAGGAGTATCTGCCCGGTGTGGAGTTCTCCGTGGACGGACCCGTCGTGGACGGCCGCTTCCATCCGGTCCTGGCGGTCGAGAAGCCCGACCACGACGACGTCAGACATCACGACGCGGGGCTTCGGGTCCATCCCCCGCAGCAGGACCACGTGCGGGCCGGCGTGCCCGTCCTGACCGAGATGATCGACGCGTTCTGCGCCGACCTCCGCCTCGACCAGCTCTGGCTGCACGTCGAGGGCCGGGTCGACGAGGACGGCCGCACGGAGCTGGTGGAGATCAACCCCCGTTTCGGTGGCGGCATGTATCCGACGGCGATACAGGAGGTCGGCGGGATCGACCCGGTGGAGGCGATCGTCTCCATGGCGCTGGGCGAGTTCACCCTGGATCGGCTGGGCCCGCTTCGCGACCGGACGGTCATCGGCTGGGTCGACGTGGAAGCCGACGAGCTCGGCCGGGTGGAGATCGGCGCCACGGAGGACGACCTGTGCGCGCTCCCGGGCGTCGTCAAGGCGGTGGTCGTCGACGGCTACCGGGTGACCGACCTGGAACAGGAGAACTACTTCCTCCGTTTCGCGCTCACCGCCGATTCCCTGAGCGAACTGCGCGCTCGCGCGGCGGACGTCCTGAGCGCCGTCGGCGAATGGCGCGTCGTATGAATTTATCGGCAGCTCGCATTTCCGCCCCCGACCGAACGGAGGAGACCGAGACAATGGACGGGCTGAGGTTCACGCTCGGCAATGCGCGTGACGACCTGCTGCGGGACACCGACGACTGGGACAAGTTCAGCCGGTTCTGGGAGGACCTGCCGCTGGACCCGTACATGGGAGACGGCGGCACTTATCGTCGCCGTAAGCACTCCGTGATCTCGTACACCGCGGCCGACGGCACCGTCGCCTCGGTCGACCAGGACGGTTTCCTCCAGAGCAAGGAGATCAACCGTCTGAACGGCGGCATCGTCCGGCGCTTCGAACCGACCGACCAGGCGCTGCTGGACACCTCCGTGCTCCGGCGGTTGCTGGCCCATTTCACCGCCCGCATCGCGGAGAGCGCGCCCGCCGGTGAACCGGTGCCCGCGGTGCGCCGGATCAACATCCATCAGCACCGCATCGTCGCCACCGCGAACGAAGCCGGCAATCCGACCCCGGAGGGGATCCACCGGGACGGTGTCGAGCACATCGTCATGATGCTGATCGCGCGCGAGGACGTCGCCGGCGGTGTCAGCACGCTCTACGACAACGCCGGGTCGCCGGTACTGACCCACACCCTGAACGACCCCGGGGACTACATATTCCTGGACGACCGCACGGGGATGCATTCCGTGTCCCCGGTCCGGGTGGCCCCGGCGGCCGCGCAGGGGTACCGCGACATGTTCTTCCTGGAGTTCTGCTGACGGGCACGACCCGCTGGGCCGGGTGCACCCGGCCGACGTCCGACCGCCTCCCGGCCCTGGTCACCGGCCAGGAGGCGGAGCGGGGCGCCGGCCGTCGCTCACCGGGCCGTCGAGGCGGCCGCCCGGGCTCCGTCCGCGTAGCGGGACAGCACGACCTGGGCGTCCTCGCCCCGGAGAGCCGACAGCAGCTCGGACACCTGCTCCTGGCCGCGCACGACCTTGACGGTGCGGCACTGGCGGGTGATCAGGACGGCTCCCTCGTGGAGCTGCTGGTAGCCGAAGAGGCGTGCGGTACGCATGGTTCTCCGATCGATGAGGGCCGGGGTCATCGGCTCGGACGGCCGTCGCCGGCCGTCCTGCCGTACGGAAAAAAGCTACGCGCGGACCGGTCCCGCGCGCGTCCGCGGCAAATTCAATGGCGGCGGCGCACCGCGTTGATTCGGCGCCCTTTCGGCTACGAATCCCGTTTGCCGGGGTAAGCGATGCGCTCAGCCGCGAGGAGGCAGGGTCACCGTGATGCGTACCCGCGAATGCGTTCACCGGGGACGCACCTGACGCCGGCCCGACCGTACCGTCTTCTCCGACGTGACAGAACGGCGGTCCGCCCCGGAAAAGCGATGGAAAGGAATCACCGTATGCCCACCATGCAGGCCTGTCCCGAATGCGAGGACGAGGTGCAGATCAGCCAGTCGGCGCGGCTCAACGAGATCATCGACTGCGCGGGCTGTCGCAGCGAACTGGAGATCGTGGCGCTCGCTCCGACGGTGCTCGCCCGCGCGCCCGAGGTCGAGGAGGACTGGGGAGAGTAGCGGTCGCGAGCAGCCACGCGCGAGTCGGCGGGGCCCGACCACGGCCCGCGTAGCGACGGTCGGCCCGCCCCGCCCCTTGCCCCATCCGACTCCCGGTGAACTGGAGACACTGTGACCGACAGACCGCTCATGGTCATCAAGTGCGGCGGCAATCCGTCCGTCGACGCCGCGGGCATCTGCGCCGACGTCGCCAGGCTCGCCGGCGAAGGAAACTCGATCCTCCTGGTGCACGGCGGCTCCGGGGAGATCGCACGACTGGCCGGGAGACTGGGTGTCCCGCAGCGCACCCTCGTCGCCCCGGACCAGGTGTCCACCCGGTACACCGACCCGGCGACACTGGAGGTGGTCGTCCTCGCGCTGGCCGGCGGGGTCAAACCGAAGATCGTCGCGGAGCTGACCGGGCTCGGAGTGCCCGCGGTCGGTCTCACCGGCCTGGACGGCGGCATGCTGCGCGCCCGCCGCAAGGCCGTCGTGCGCTCCGTCGTGGACGGCCGCACGACCCTGGTCCGGGACAATCTCAGCGGCCGGCTCGGCGAGGTGCGTACCGAACTCGCCGAGTCCCTGCTGCGCTCCGGCTTCGTGCCGGTGGTCTCACCGCCCGCGATCGACGAGCACGGTCAGCCGGTGAACGTCGACGCCGACCGGGTCGCCGCCGCGCTCGCGGCGGCACTCGGCGCGGAGCGGCTGGTGCTGCTGACCGGCGCACCGGGAGTGCTCGCCGACCCTTCCGACGAGACGAGCGTGCTGAGCAGCTACGAGGTACCCGCGTCCGGCGCGCCCGGCCGGGGCATCGGCGGCGGCATGGCGCTCAAGCTCGTCGCGGCGCGGGAGGCGCTGGCCGGCGGAGTGCCGTCGGTCCGCATCGCGGACGGTCGGGTGCCGGACCCGGTCGGCCGAGCCCTGGCCGGATCCGGCACCGCCGTGACCATGAGTCCGCGAACCGGTCGACGGCTCGACCGAACCCTTCCGCCCGTGGTGTCCACCTCCCAGGGAAAGTAGTTGACGATGCCTAGCAGTTCCTCGGCGCCCACCAAGCGGGTCGCGTTCGTCGACGCGTACGCGATGGGACGCCTCCTTCTGCCGGTCATGAACCGGCTCGGCATAGAGTGCGTGCACGTCGAGTCGCCGCACCCCGACGTCCATCTGGTCCGGCTGCCCTTCCCCGAGGGCTTCGTGGCCAGGGTGCGGCACGACGGTGATGTCGCGGCCACCGCCGCCGCGTTGCGCGAGCTCGGGGTCGAACGGGTGATCTCCTCCGGGGAGTCGGGCGTCGAGCTGACCGACCGGCTCGCCGCCGAACTCGGCATGCCCGGCAACGGGATGAACCGGCCGACGTCCCGCCGCAACAAGTACGACATGGTCCTGGCCCTGCGCGACGCGGGTGTCGAGTCCGCGGCCACGATCGTCTCGGCCGACGCCGAAGAGATCGTCGAGTGGGCCGAGGAGACGGCGGGTTATCCGGTCGTCCTGAAGCCGGTCGCCAGCTGCGGCACCGACAACGTGGTGGCGTGCTCGTCCGCGGACCAGGTCCGGGCCGTCCACGAAAAGATCATGACCACTCCGGACCGGACCGGCCTGCCCAACACGACCGTCCTCGCGCAGGAGTTCCTGGACGGGGACGAGTACTTCGTCAACGCGGTCAGCCGCGACGGCGGGCACCACACCGTCGAGATCTGGCGTTACCACAAGACGCGACTGCCCGGCGGCAACATCATCTACGACTACAACGAGCCGCTGTCGCCGGACGATCCGCAGGCCGAGCAGGTCGAGGCCTACGCGCACCAGGTGCTCGACGCCCTGGAGGTGCGCAACTGGGCCAGTCACACCGAGGTCATGATGACCGCCCGGGGACCGGTGCTCGTCGAGTGTGCCGCCCGCTTCGGCGGGGGGCAGGTTCCGGAGATCGCCAGTCGCTGTCTGGGCACCAACCAGATCGAGCTCGTGGGCCTGTCCGTCGTGGACCCCGAGGCGTTCGACCGACTGCCCACCACCGCCTACCAGTTGCTGGAACGTCTGCGGTACGTGCATCTCGTCAACCCCAACGATCACGGTGTGGCCCCGTCCGACGAGGCGATGGCCGCCATCCGCGCGCTCCCGTCCTACGTCCACGCCGTCACGACGCGTGCGGCCGGGGAGCCGCTGCCTCGCACGGTCGACGTCGCGACCCAGCCGGGGTACGTGATCCTCATCTCCGAGGATCCGGAGCAGCTCGACGCGGACTACCGCAGGCTCCGGGAGATCGAACGCGACCACCTCTACGCCGACTCGGCGTCGTGAGTACGCAGACGGCGGACCGGGCGCGCGGCGGCGAGCCACGATTCCGTGACACTCTGCGCGGTCTGCCCCGCCGGGTCTGGATCATCGGTCTCGGCAACCTGATCCTCCAGGCCGGCAGTTTCCTGCCGGTGTTCATCGTGCTCTACGTGACCCAGCACGGTCATTCCGCCGGGGCCGCGGGGCTCGTGCTGGGCGCGTCCGGTCTGGGCCGGGTCCTCGGCAACGTCATCGGCGGCCATCTCACCGACACCATCGGCCGGCGCTGGGCCATCCTGCTGTCCGTCGTGGCCACCGCCGGGCTGACGGCGTCCGTGCCGTTCCTCGGACCGCTGCCGACGATCATCACCGTGGTCGGACTCATCGGCCTGGTGTCGCAGATCTACCGGCCGGCCATGGCGGCGGTGCTGATCGACTCCGTATCGTCCGCCCGGCAACGGCTCGCCGCCTTCGGCGTGCTCCGGTTCGCCCAGAACATCGGCTCCACCCTGGGCGGTGTGCTCGGCGGCGTGCTGGCGAGCATCTCCTATGCGGGGCTCTTCCTGGTGGAGGCCGGCGCGCTCCTGCTGTTCGGCGTGATCGTGGCCGTGCTGCTGCGCGACGCGCCGCAGCCGCGGTCCGATTCCGGTACCGCGGAGACACGGGCGGACCCGGCGGTCGGCTACCGGCAGGTGCTCACCGACCGCGTCCTGGTGCGGTTCCTGCTGATGACCGTGTTCTCCATGTTCGCCTACATCCAGACCGCCGTCGGCCTGCCCCTGCATGTCGCCGACGTGGGGCTGAGCGCGCGTGACTTCGGTCTTCTCATGGGGCTCAACGGTCTGCTGGTGGTGCTGCTGGAGCTGCCCATCACCAGTGTGATCTCGCGGTACCGGCCGGAGCACGTCCTAGCCGTCGCCAACCTGCTCACGTGCGGCGGTCTCGCGCTGTCCGGGTTCACCGCCGGGATGGCCCTGCTGGCGGCGACGGTGGTGGTCTGGACGTTCGGCGAGATGGCGTACTCCTCCGTCGTCCAGGCCCACCTGGCGAGTCTGACCCCGCCGGGGATGGTGGGGCGTTACCAGGGGCTGTACGGCGCCGCGTACGCGCTCGGCACGGGCGCCGGGCCGGTCGTCGGGGCCGCCGTGTACGCGATGGGCCCGTGGATGCTGTGGGCCGTGGTCGGTGTGCTGGGGGTGGTGTGCGCCCAGCTCAGTCTGGGGCTGCGCGGCCCGGACGCCGTGGCCAAAGAACCGGTTTCCGGGCCCGGCGAACCGGTTTCCGGGCCCGGCGGCGCACCACCCGGAGTCATCGCCTGACGGAGGATCCGCGCCCTCGGCCGGGGTCGGTCTGCCGACCCCGGCTCCGTCCTGCCCGGAACACCGGGGCGCGCGGTACAGGCGCCGCACGCCTTCCGGCCGCCGCCGTGGATCCGTGGTTCGTGGTTCGTGGTTCGTGGTTCGTGGTTTCGTGGTTCCACGAGAACGCCGCGGGCCGCCGGGGAGAACCCCGGCGGCCCGCGGCGGCGTGTTCCGGTCCGGCCCGCCGGCCTACGCCTACGCCTGAGCCCTGGGCCGCAGCCGCAGCCCGTGCATGCCGTTGTCCACGGCGAGCACGGTGCCCACCGAGGCGCTCGACGACGGGCTCGCCAGGTAGGCGATCGCGCCCGCCACCTCGTCGGCGGTCACCAGGCGTCCCGTGGGCTGGAACGCGTCGAGCGCGGCCCGGGCGGCCGCCGGGTCCGCCGCCCGCTCCAGGGACCTGCCGATCCAGGGGGTGTCCGCGGAGCCGGGCGCGACGCAGTTGACCCGGATGCCCTCGCGGACGTGGTCGGCCGCCATGGCCAGGGTCAGCGCGTACACCGCCCCCTTGCTGGTCGAGTACAGCGCCCGCTGCTCCACCCCGGCCCACGCCACGATCGAGCAGGTGTTGACGATCGCCGCGGCGGGTGAGCGGCGCAGGTGCGGTATCGCGTGCCGGGCGACCCTGACCATCCCGACCACGTTGACGTCCAGTACGCGCGACCACTCGTCGTCGCCGTTCGCGGTGACGTCCCCGACGGCGCCGATCCCGGCGTTGTTCACCACGACGTCCAGTCTGCCGAACCGCTCGACGACGGCGTCGACGGCGGCCTTGACCTGGACGTCGTCGGTGACGTCGACCTGGACGCCCATGATGCCGTCCGGGAGCCCCTCGGGCTTCAGGTCGAGCGCGGCGACCCGGGCTCCCCTGTCGCTGAGCAGATTCGCCGTGGCCAGACCGATTCCCGACGCACCGCCGGTGACGATCGCGACCAGTCCCGCGAAATCACTCATGAATTCTCTCCAGTCCACTCGAAGGTCACGTCGGCCCGCCGAGGCGGTCCGGTTCAGGCCAGCACGTCGGCGATCATGTCGACGCCGAGGTCGATCTCCTCATGGGTGACGACCAGCGGCGGCGCCACCCGGAGGTGTCCCTTGGCCTCCTTGCACAGCAGGCCGCGCTCGGCCAGCGCCTCGGTCACCCGGCGTCCGGCCACCCGCTCCTCGCTGAGCTGCACACCGGCCCACAGACCACGCCCACGGACCTCGGTCACGCCGTCCAGCTCGCGCAGGCGGGAGTGCAGGTGCGCGCCGAGTTCGCGGGAGCGCTCCTGGAACTCGCCGGTGGCCAGCAGCCGTACGGTGGCGCGGCCGACCGCGCACGCCAGCGGGTTGCCGCCGAAGGTCGAGCCGTGGTCCCCGGGCGTGATCACGCCGAGGACGTCGGCGCGGCCGATGACGGCGGACAGCGGCAGGAGGCCGCCGCTCAGGCTCTTGCCCAGGGTGGTCATGTCCGCCCGGACGCCCTCGTGGTCCAGCGCCAGGGTCGTGCCGGCCCGGGCCAGGCCGCACTGGACCTCGTCGGCGACGAACAACGTGTCGGTCTCGTCGCAGAGTTCACGGACCTCGGCGAGATATCCCTTCGGCGGGACGACCACGCCGGCCTCGCCCTGGATCGGCTCCAGCAGGACCGCCGCCGTGTTCTCGGTGATCGCCGAACGCAGCGCCTCGATGTCGCCGAACGGCACCACCTTGAAGCCGGGCGTGAACGGGCCGAAACCGGCCTGGTGGTTCGGGTGCGTGGAGAACGAGACGATGGTCGTGGTCCGGCCGTGGAAGTTCGCGCCCGCGACGATGATCTCGGCGGCTCCGTCCGGCACTCCCTTGACCTGGTAGGCCCACTTCCTGGCGATCTTCACCGCCGTGTCGACGGCCTCACCGCCGGAGTTGGAGGGCAGGACCATCTCGGTGCCCGTCAGCTCGGCCAGTTCACGGCAGAACGGCCCGTACTGATCGTGGTGGAACGCCCGGGTGCTCAGCGTCAGCCGGTCGAGCTGCGCCTTCGCCGCGGCGATGAGGTCGGGGTGCTGGTGGCCGAAGTTGACCGCGGAGTACCCCCCGTGGAAATCGAGATAGCGCCGGCCTTCCAGATCGTTCACCCAGGCGCCCTCCCCGTGGGTGAGCACCACGGGGAACGGCACGTAGTCATGAGCGCCCCAGCGCGCGGCGAGGTCCATGTGGTCCTGGGCGGAGAGAACGTCCACAGTCATGGCGATACTCCTTTTGCCGGCTCCCTTACGGGACCGTATTCGTCGAAAATCTGTGCCACATAGGGAAACTACGAACCCTCCCGCCACGCACGCGTCCGCGACAAACGCACCGCGACTGCACGCTCCGATTACTCACGTCGACTCCGCGGTGTCCGGCGGAACGACCGGCCGTGTCAGGAGCGAGCTCTTTCCGGTCGCGGTAAGCGAGGTGTTGAGCCGCAGGAGAGCGAAGTCAGCCCGACGTGTCCCCGCGACTGAGATCGTCGCGGACGCACACGGTGCCGACACGGTCGTACGGTCCTTCTCGGCGCGGCAGACCGGTCGTGTCGGCCCATCAACCAATGGTCCTGTTACGGAGGGCACGTGTCAGCGGTGTCGACGATCGAATGGACGGAAGAATTCGCCCGGGCTGTACGCAGACTCATCGACGTCTCCGTCGACGACTACTACAACCCGTACCGGACCTTCGAGTGGCCCGAATCCATCACGCCGGAAGGCCTGTGGATGAGCCGGGAGCTGTTGTCCGTCCACGGCACCGCCGCGGAGCAGGAGCTCAGCCCCGAACAGCTCGTGGAGCTCTCGCGCTGGGAGAGCGTCAACCTCTACAGCCTGATCGCCCACGGGATCAGGGAGCTGCTCATCGAGGTGATGCGCCGCATCCACACGCCCGGTTACGAGATCCCCACGCCTTACTTCCACCACTTCATCGGCGAAGAGAACGAACACATGTGGTTCTTCGCCGAATTCTGTCTCCGTTATGCCGGCCGTATCTATCCGGACCGGCGGATGGTGTTCCCGACGGATGAGCGCGCGCCGGAGATGAACAACTTCATCGTCTTCAGCCAGATCCTCATCTTCGAGCAGATCGGCGACTACTTCAACGCCCACATGGCGGCCGACGAGAAACTCCCGGACACGGTGCGGGCGGTCAACCGGATCCACCACCGCGACGAGTCCCGGCACATCGCCTTCGGCGGCAAGCTCGTGAAGGCGCTCTTCGAGGAGGTCCGCCGGACCCACTCCGCCGAGGAGATCGAAGAGGTCGGCCATTATCTGCGCGGCTACATCGACCTGATCATCCAGATGCTGTACAGCCGCGACGCCTACCAGGACGCCGGTATCGCGAATCCCACGAAATTCCGCGCCGCCGTCATGGCCGATCCGGCGAGGGCGCCGATCAACGCTCGCATCATCGAGCGAACCAACAACTTCTACCGGCGCATCGGCCTGTTCCACTGACGGGAGTTCTCATGCCGACGTTTGTCGCACCTGGAATCGCGGTCCTCGAATCCGAGGAGGCCGCCCTGTTCGACGCTCTCGAGGCCCGCTTCCAGGACATCGCCCGCGCGCTGGGGGCCCGGCCGGTGGCCGGCCCGGCGCTGCTCCCCGAGGAGGACCTGGCACGCCTCGACTTCTTCCGCAACTTCCCCCACCTCGCGCTGCCCGTGACCACGCTCACGGAGCGGGCCCGTGAGGAACTGGCGCGCGGCGAGGCCACGACGCCGTCCCCCGAGCACCCCCCTGTCCCGACCGGTTGCTGTCTGCCCACGGCGACCTGCTACGGCCTGCTGGTGTCGCGGCAGCGGCGGGACATCGAGACCCCTGAGGTCATCACGGCGATCGGCCGCTGCTTCAGGAACGAGGAGCACTACGACGGTCTGCGCCGGTTGCGCGCCTTCCATATGCGCGAGGCGCTCTACATCGGCAGCCAGGAAGGTGTGCTGGACCATCTGGGCCGGGCCACCGAACTCGTCCTGGGCCTGGCCGACCGGCTCGGGATCAAGTTGCGCAAGGAGCCCGCGACCGATCCGTTCTACCTCGGTGACGGCGCGCGGTCGGTCCTCAACCAGCTGGACCCGGTGAAGTTCGAGTTCGTGTCCGACGACGGGACCGCCATCGCGTCGGTCAACCGCCACCGCAACTTCTTCGGCGAGCGCCTGGGCATCTCCTTCGGGGACGGACCCGCCTACAGCGGGTGTCTGGCGTTCGGTGTGGAGCGCTGGGTCCATGCGCTCCTCCAGATGCACGGCGACGCCCGGCGGGCGCTCGTCGCAGTCAACGAATCGGCCATCTAGGAAGGTGTGAACATGGAGGAAATCATCAGCTGGATCCGGTCCAAGAACCCGGATCTGGACGCGGAGATCACCGGCGACACCGATCTCATCGAGTCCCGGCTCATCGCGTCGGTCTCGTTCCTGGAATTCATCGGTCTTCTGGAGGAGCTCACCGGCAGGCAGATCGACGTCACCTCGTTGAGCGTGGCCGACTTCCGCACCATCGACCGGATCAACGAGAACTTCTTCGCGCCGGTGGCCTGAACCACCGGCCCGGACGAGAGGAACGGAGGAGCGTCGTGAACGGTGTGCCGCAGGGGCCGGCCGGTGCGCTCCTCGGCGTGACCGACGTCCGGTACATCGACGTCGGCCAGGTGCCCCGGTCGCTCGCCGTGCTCCTGGACGGGCGCGACCGGGCCCGCCGTCGGCGGATCCTGCGCGCGGTGGACCGCGATCGCGCGCTCGCCGCCTGGGTGCTGGCGCGACTCGTGCTCGGCGAGCGGCTGGACCGGGATCCGGCGGCCCTGCGCTTCGACCGGACCTGCGCCCACTGCGGTGACCCGGGACACGGGAAACCGGTCGTCGAGTCCGCCGGCCCGGGTCTGGACTTCTCGCTCTCGCACGCCGGGGGGCTCGCCGTGGTCGCCGTCTCGGACCGTACCGTCGGCCTCGACATCGAGGACGCCACGGCCGGGGTGCGGCCCCTGGACGCGGCGCTGACGGAGCGGGAACGCGCGGTCTGCTCGGACTACGCCGACTTCGCGCGGCTGTGGACGCGCAAGGAGGCCGTGCTCAAGGCCGCCGGCAAGGGCCTCGAGATCCATCCGGGGCGCATCGAGGTTCTCGGCTCCACGCCGCGTGCGCTGCCCGCGGAACTCGGCCGCCCGCAGGACTGCACGCTCCACGACCTCCCGCTGCCCGCCCCCTACGTGGGGGCGCTCGCGGTGCTCGGACCCGATTCCGCTCCCCGCGTCCGCAGCGGCGCGGAACTCGTCGAAGCCGCGGCGGTGTCGTTCTCGTCGTCGCTCCCGAACAGCCGGATCCACGGATAACCGTCCGCCGGCGAATTCATCGCGTGGTTCCACGAAAGCGAAAGCACCAGACGAAAGCACCAGGCGAAAGCACCGGACGAAAGCGCCACGGGCCGCAGGGAGAATTCCCTGCGGCCCGCGGTCGTGTGCCTGCTTCAGGTCCCCCCCGAGCTCAGATCTTGCGGGCGACCCCGCCGTAGAGGGCGGATTCGGAACGGGATCCGGCGACCTCCTCGGTGGGGTGCCATTCGGAGGCCGGCACCACACCGGGCTCGACCGGTTCGAAATCACCGAAGAAACGAGCGACCTGTTCCCGGCTCCGGGGATGCATGTCCTCGAAAGCGCGCTCCAGGGTCTCCTCGTCGTTGCGGTCCCTCCAGGGAATATCGCCCGCGATGTGGGAGACCACGAGATAGCTGCCCCGGGGCAGGGCTTCGCGCAGCGCCGCGGTGATCCGTTCCGGATCCGCGCTCTCCGGCACGAAGTGCAGGACCGCGCCCAGCACACAGGCCACCGGACGGCCGGACCGGATCAGGGCCCGGATCGCCGGCCGGTCCAGCAGCTCGTCGGGGTTCTGGATGTCACCCAGTACGAAGTCCGCCCCCTTCCGGCCTGCGATGAGCTCGCGCGTGCGCCGCCCGACCTCGGGATCGACGTCGCAGTAGACGACGGAACCCGAAGGGCACTCCCCCAGCGCGATCTCATGCGTGTTGGGCGACACGGGGAAGCCGGAGCCGATGTCGATGAACTGGTCGACGCCCTGCCCGACCAGCCAGCGCACCGCCCGGGAGAGGAAGGCGCGGTTCGCCTGCATCGTGGTCAGCAGGTCGGGGGCCTGCATACCGATCCAGGCACCGGCCGCCCGGTCGGCCGCGAGACCGTTCGCGCCGCCTATGAAGTAGTCGTAGACCCGTGCGGGGTGCGCGTCCGGGCTTTCCTCAAGGTTTTTGATGGTCATGAGCGGCGAACTTCCCCTCGATTCCGTATGACACTTCGACACTTCGGATGCATGCCGAGGAAAAGCGTGGCACGGCCGGGGGTCATGCCGAAGTAAGCAGGACGCTTAGCCACGGGAAAGAAAGATCAACGCAATGCGCCCGGTGAATGAACTTGTCGCGGACGCGCCTGCCGCCGACGCGATCATAGCGTTCTCACCGGTGCGACTCCCGCACCTTGTCGCGCGCTTTCGGCAACATCGCGCACCTTCGACAGCGAAGAAATGGGGGCGTTTCAATGCCGCTTCATCCCATCGTTGAGGGTATCAGGAACTATCGCCTGGCAACCGGTTTCACCCCGCTCTACACCATGTCCGTGGAAGAGGCCCGAAAAGCGGATGCCGCCACGGAGGCCACGGTCTGGGACTGGATCGAGCCGCCCAAAGAGATATTCGACATGGATATCGCAGGACCGGCCGGTCCGATGACGCTCAGGGTCTACCGCCCGCAGACCGAGAGCGAGGAGCCGCTGCCCGTACTGGTCTATTTCTTCGGCGGCGGTTTCGTCGTCGGCTCCCTGGAGACGTCCGAGGCGTTCTGCCGCGCGCTGTGCAGCATGGTCTCCTGCGTGGTCGTCTCCGTGAGCTACCGGCTGGCGCCCGAGCACCCGTTCCCGGCGGCCGGCGACGACTGCTACGCCGCCGTGAAATGGGTGGCGGAGAACGGCTCCCGGATCGGTGTCGACGGTTCCCGCATCGCCGTCGCGGGGGACAGCAACGGCGGCACCCTGGCCGCGGCGGTCTCCCTGATGGCCAGGGACGAGGACGGGCCGCGGATCAGCGCCCAGGTGCTCGTCTACCCGGCGATGCAGTACGGCTCGGCGACGGACTCCATGCGCGAGAACGTGGATCCGATGTTCTTCAACGGCATCTCGGTGCCGTGGTTCTGGGGCCTCTACCTCGCCGATCCCGCCGACGGCGCCTCGCCCTACGCCTCACCGCTCAACGCGGGCGACCACAGCGGACTGCCCCCCGCACTCATGATCACGGCCGAGTTCTGTCCCCTGCGCGACGAGGGCACGGCCTACGCGCAGGCGCTCGCGCTCGCCCAGGTGCCGGTGGAGCACCACGCGTACGCGGATCTGCCGCACGGCTTCCTGTCCATGGCGGCGGTGCTCGACACCGCCAGGGAGGCGCTGGACGGGATCGTCGGCTTCCTGCGCGGCCGGTTGGGGCTGACCGAAAGGGGAGTCGAGAGCAGTGGCACCTGAGACGCCGGTGACGTCCGGAACCGGCCCGACCGACGTCGACCTCGCCATCGTCGGCGCCGGCCCCACCGGCCTGTACGGCGCGTACTACGCGGGTTTCCGCGGGTTGAGCACCGCGGTCGTCGACGCGCTGCCCGAACCGGGCGGTCAGGTGGCCTCGATGTATCCCGAGAAGCTGCTGTACGACATCGCCGCGCACCCCGCCCTCACGGGCCGCGAGCTCGTCGACAACCTGGTGCGCCAGGCGGCGCCCTTCGAGCCCCGCTACCTGCTCGGCCAGACGGCCACCACCCTGGTGGCGGACGGCCCCCGCTGGATCCTCGGCACCGACCGCGGGGCCGAGATCCGCGCCGGGGCCGTCCTCGTCGCCGCCGGTCTGGGCAAGGTCACCCCGCGCAGGCTGCCCTGCGCGGCCGCGTACGAAGGCCGGGATGGTCTACCACCAGTGCTCGCACCGGAACATGTACCGCAAACGCCGAGTGGACCGGGCCGTCGGCCACGCCGTATCCAGCCTGCTCGTCATCCAGAACTTCCAGCGCTACAGCCGCGAGCACGTCCGCGACCACCACGCGGCGCAGCACATGACGCTCAAGGACCCCACCGTCCAGGCGTTCCTGGTCAGTCTCCGGCTGCACCCTGGCATGACGCGCCGTCAGATGTGGCGCAGGCTGCTGCTGAAGCTCGTCTCGCCGAGGTTCCACTTCAGCTTCGCGGTGTCCCGCGTCCGCTCCTTCTGGAGCGAGTCGGCCCGCAGCGAGCGGACGTCGGCGCTCGTGCTGTACGGCACGGCCGTCACCGCCACCGTCCTCACCGGCACCTGGCAGACCCTGCTCGTCGTCTGGTTCGTGCCGCTGTTCCCGCTGTTCCAGATCAGCAACACCCTGCGGCTGTGCGTCAAGCACACCTTTCCCGTCCCGGGCGTCGAGACCCGGCACGGCCGCGCGTACTTCTCCAGCCTGACCAACGCCGTCTTCATCGGTGACGCGCTGCCCTCCCCGGAACTGCCCCTCGGCCGCCGCGCCGTCGCCTGGACCCGCTGGACGCTCCGCCTCGTCCTGCTGCACGCCCCGTCGCGCTATCTGGTCCTGACCGGCGACACCGTCGTGCACGACTTCCACCACCGCCACCCGGCCGCCCCCAGTGGGCGGACCACCTCTTCGCCCGTCAGCAGGACATCGACGCCGGACACGAGGGCTGGCCGCCCTACCACGAGGTCTGGGGGCTGGTCCCGGCGATCTCCCACGTCCTCGACTCGCTGTCGGCCGCCGACGCCGAGGAGTTCGACGTGAACCGGCTGAGGGCGGTCAGCAAGCGCGAACTGTTCGCGGCCTTCGACGACTGACGACCGACGTGTGCGACCCGAACGATGAGGAACCCCTGATGCCTTCGGTACCGAACCAGCTCAGCCAATCGCCGGCCACCCGCAAGGTCATCCTCGGCGTGGCGGCCAGCGACAGCCACGCCGTGGCCAACCACCTGATCGCCTTCTTCCTGCGCGGCCTCGGCTTCGACGTCGTCAACCTCGGCACCTGCACCCCGGTCGAGGAGTTCGCCGAGGCGTGCGCCCGCCACCCCGAGGCCGAGGCCGTCATCATCGGCAGCCTCAACGGCCATGTCCACGAGGACCTGCGCGGGCTCGACCGGGCCAAGCAGTCCGGTCTGATCACCCGTCCCGTGATCGTCGGCGGCAACCTGTCGGTCGGCAGTCACAAGGACGGCTCCGCGCACGACCGCCTCTACGCCGCCGGCGTCGACCACATCCTGGGCGACCCGTCCGAACTGCCCGCCCTGCTCGACGCGTTGCGGGTCGAGCGCGAGCGCGCGGCGGTGACCCTGGGTCTGGCGGCGTCATGAGCCCGACCTCGCTCCCGGGGCGCGGCACGGCACCTCGCCCCGGCACGACGGCGGGGCCGCTGCCGACGCCGGCCGAGTCCGCCGCGTACATCGCCTCGCTCGGCAAGCCCACCGCCGCCGAGGTGCTCGGCCGGTGCCGCGCGCAGGGCAGGGTGGCGATCCAGCCGCGCTGCGGCGTCGGCGGCCACGAGGAGATGAAGGCCCTCCTCGCCACCCTGGAGGCCGAGGTCGCGCCCGACGTCCTGACCCTCACCATCGACTCGCACACCCGGCTGCTGCGGTTCGAGGAGGCGCTGCGCACCCTCGACCTCCGTCCCGCCGACCTCAACGGCTACCCGATGGTGGCCCACGGCTGGCGGCGCGGCCGCGAGCTCAACGAGACGGTCGCGGCGCCGCTGGAGATCCGGCACGGCTCCCCGGACGCCCGTGTCCTGTTCGACGTGTCCGTGGCCTCCGGCATCACCTCCTTCGAGGGCGGCGGGATCTCGTACAACCTGCCGTACTCGAAGGCGGTGCCGCTCGCCGAGTCCCTGGGCGCCTGGCGGGACGTGGACCGGCGGTGCGGGGAGCTCGCCGAGCACGGTGTGGTCATCGACCGTGAGCTGTTCGGCACGCTCACCGCCGTGCTGGTGCCGCCCTCCGTCAGCCTCGCCGTCAGCGTCCTGGAGGCGGTGCTCGCCGCCCGCTCCGGTGTCCGCTGCATCTCCGTCGCGTACCCGCAGGGCGGCCATCTCGCCCAGGACGTCGCGGCCCTGCGGAGCATCCGCGTGCTGGCCGAGCGCTACCTCCCCGCCGGGATCACCGTCCACGCGGTGCTGCACGAGTTCATGGGCGTCTTCCCCCGGGAGCGCGGCAACGCGGAGGACCTGATCCTCTACGGTGCGCTGGTCGCCCGGCTCGGCGGCGCCTCCAAGCTCATCACGAAGACCTACCAGGAGGCGTACGGGATCCCCGACACGGCCGCGAACGTGGCGGGACTGCGGCTCGCCGACCGCGCCAACTCGCCGCTCCTCGACTTCGTCACCGTCGACGAGGACCAGGTGAGCCGGGAGACGGAGTGGATCCTCGCCGAGGTCGCCGACCTCGTCGAGCCGCTCCTTGAGCAGGCCGACCTGATCGGGGCGATCGTCGAGGCGTTCGCGCAGGGCCGCCTCGACATCCCCTTCAGCGCCAGCCGGTACGCCCGCTCCGACCTCATCCCGCGGCGCGACCGCTCCGGCGCCATCCGCTATCTGTCGACGGGCGCGCTGCCGTTCTCGCCGGCCCATGTGCGCCGCAACACCGAGCTCCTGCACGAGGTCGACGGCCCGGATCCCGGCCTGGACGCGCTGACGCGGGGCCTGACCGACGACATCAACCACTTCCGCCATGTGTTCCGCGAGCAGGAGCCGCCCGTCGTCGCGCCCCGCTCCGCCCCCACGCCCGTCTTCGCCCCGCACACCCGCCGAACCGAGGAACCGATCTGATGCGAGCCGTCCACGTCACCGAGGCCGGTGCCCCCGCCGCCCTCACCCCCACGGAACTCCCCGAACCGGCCGCCCTGCCCGGCCGGGTCGTCGTCCGCAACGCCGCCGTCGGCCTCAACTTCATCGACGTCCACCACCGCAACGGCACCTACCCGGCCCCGTACCCGCTCGTCCCGGCCAGGAGGCCGCCGGCGTCGTCACCGCCGTCGGCGAGGGCGTCGACGACGTCGCCCCGGGCGACCGCGTGGCCTACGCGACCCAACTGGGCGCCTACGCCGAGTACACCGCCGTCCCCGCGGCCAAGCTGGTCCCCGTCCCCGAGGCGGTGACCCTCGACGACGCGGCCGCCGTGCTGCTCCAGGGCCTGGCCGCGCACTACCTCAGCCGCACCACCCACCCGGTGGCGCCCGGCGAGACCGTCGTCGTCCTGGCCGCCGCCGGCGGTCTGGGCCGGCTCCTCGTGCAGCTGGCCGCGCACCGCGGCGCGACCGTCGTCGCCGTCGCGTCCAGCAAGGAGAAGCGGGAGACCGCCCTGGCGGCCGGCGCCCACCACGCCGTCCCCTACGAGGGGTTCGCCGAGGCCGTGCGCGACCTCACCGGCGGCGAGGGCGCGCACGTGGTCTACGACTCGGTCGGCGCGGCCACCTTCGGGACCAGCGTCGAGGCGCTGCGCCGGCGCGGCACCCTCGTCGTCTGCGGCCTGTCCAGCGGCCCCGTGCGGCATGGGCGACTGGGTGGACGCCTGCCACGGGCAGGCGCGCTACGCCGCGAGCCGGATCGCGGCCGTCGACGGCCTGGAGCTGGTGGCGGACCCCCTGCTCACCACGGTCGTCTTCGGCTGTGCCGCCGAGGACGGGACCCCGGCGGCGGACGAGAGCGCCTTGAACGCGGCGGTGCGCCGCGGGCTGATGGCGGACGGGCGCGCCCTGCTCGCCCGGACGAACGTCGCGGGAGCGGACGGCACGCCGCGGGTCCGGCTGAAGCTGGTCTTCCTCAATCCGACGACGACCGAGGACGACATCGACGCCCTGCTCTCGGACGTCTCGGCCATGGCCCGCGAGCTCGCCGGGCAGGCGGCGAAGCGCTAGGGCTCCTGCTCGCGGTCCACGCACGAAGAAGCCCCGCAGGTCGACGACCTGCGGGGCTTCTGTCCCGGGTGGGGCGCCGGAGCCCGCCCTCGCACGGTCAGGCCGTACGGTCGCGGACGAGGGCGGCGAGCCGCGCGAGACCCTCCTCGATCCGTTCGGGGGTGAGCACGCTGAAGGAGAGCCGGATCTGGTGCGTACCTCCGCCGTCCGGATAGAAGTAGCGCATCGGGGTCCACAGCACCCCGAACCGGCTCGCCGAGTACTCCAGCATCTCGGCGTCGGCCTCGAAGGGCAGGGTGACCACCGCGAACATGCCCCCGCCCGGGATGTTCCAGGTCGTCCGGGGACGCGAGCCGTCCTGCGGAGCGGGGAAGTGCTTGTCCAGGCCGGCCAGGACCGCGGCCAGGTTGCGCCGGTAGATCTCCGTCTCACGCTGGGTGGCCCTGGTCATGCTGCACTCGTTCGCCAGCAGCTTCCCGCCGATCACGGCCTGGGAGACGGTCGACGTGTTCAGCGTCAGCATGCTCTTGAGCTTGGCGAGCTGGTCGGCCAGCAGCGGACCCTCACCGGGACCGGCGCCCTCGACCACCTGGTCGGCGACCACGTAGCCCACGCGGGCGCCCGGGAAGGCCGTCTTGGCGAAGGAGCCCACGTACACGACGCGTCGTGCGGTGTCCAGGGACTTGAGCGAGGGCAGGCGTCGGCCGTCGGCGTTGAACAGGGAGTAGGGGTTGTCCTCGATGACGAGGATGTTCTCCCGCTCCGCCACCTCCAGGAGCCGCCGGCGATCGGCGAGGCTCATGCTGAGCCCGCTGGGGTTGGCGAAGTCGGGCACCACGTAGCAGGCGCGCGGGTTCAGTCCGCGCTGCCGGGCCCGGCCTATCCGGACCACCAGGTCGTCGACGTCGATGCCGCCGGTGCCCTCCGCGACGGGCAGGACCGGCATGTCCATCAGGCGGGCCGCCCCGAGGAAGCCCACGTAGGTCGGCGCCGGAGCCAGGATCACGTCCTCGCCGCCCGTGCGCAGGGCGCGCAGCAGCAGGATCATCGCCTCCTGGCAGCCGGTGGTCACCACGACGGACTCGGGGACGGCGCTCACCCCTTCGTCGACGGCCAGGTGGCGCACCAGGAGGTCCGTGAGCAGCCCCTTGGTGTGTCCGTACTGGAAGAGCGCCGTCCGTACCTGGTCGGGGTCGAGGCCGCGCTCCACTTCGAGGTACTTGCGGAACCGCTCCAGGTAGTCGTGGATCTGCAACGGGTCGTAGAACTCCTCGTAGGGCCGTCCGGCCGAGAAGGACACCGCCTCCGGGAACCGCCCCGCGGTCTCGTTGAGGAGCGTCATGGAGCTCAGCACCGGGTCGGACAGGGAGCCGTGCAGATCCTCCAGTTGCAACGTTGCGCCACCGGCGTCGCCTGTGATCATGGATTCACCTTTCCGTGTGGTGCGGGTCAGACGTGCGAGGTCCTCAGGGGAGCCGTTTCCAGGGCGTACGAGGCGGCCAACCGCCGTATGTCGCGCTCGACCTCGGCCGTGCTCGCGCCGGAGAACGCGAACTTGCCGGCGGTGGGGAAGACGCTGATGTCGCCGTTGAGCGTCTGGCCGATGCCGGGGATGTCGGACAGCACCACCGAGTCCGGGCAGGTGTCCAGGCCCCGGATCCGCCTGACCACGCAGGGCTCGCTCTCCGGCAGCGCGGAGTAGAGCCAGCCGGAGGCGCCGACGCCCTCGTGGTCGAGGATGCCGGTGCCGGCCTCGATCTCGGAGGGCAGGCCCATGCAGGCGAGGACGGACTCGCGGACCAGGTCCACGCCGTAGACCGCACGGATGGAGTCGCTGATGTAGGCGCCGCCGAAGCGGTTGCCGACCTCCAGGAAGACCAGCTCGTCGTCGGGGGTGAGGAACAGCTCCAGATGGAAGGTGCTGGTGTGCAGCCGCAGCGACTTCAGCACGAGTGCGGTGAAGTCGGTGATCCGGGCCAGCGTCGAGGCGTCGTCGAAGGTGACGCCCGACAGATGCTGCCCCTCGTTCTGGAAGTCGAGGCAGTCGCCGATGTACCGGGAGGCGCTGATGAAGCGGATCTCGCCGTCCCGTACCACTCCGTCGACATGGCACACCTCGCCCTCGACGAACTCCTCGACCTCGTGGTCGTCGGGGATGCCGTGGGCCCGGGCATGGGCGAGGAACTCCGCTCCGTCACGGAAGACCGAGATGCCGAAACTGCCGGCCTGCCGCTGCGGCTTGAGGACGAGCGGGCCCGGCACCGCGTCCGCGATCTCCTCCAGGTCGGCGTACGGGGTGCTCGCGTCGACCGCCCAGAACGCGGGGACGCGGATGCCGCCGCCGCGCACGGCCTCCTTCATCCGGACCTTGTCACGGCAGAGCAGCGCCGTCCCGGTGTCGACCCCCGGCACCCCGAAGTGGTCGCGCAGTCGCGCCGCGGGCAGCGTGACGTGTTCGTACATGGCGACGACGGCGGTCGGCGGGCCGAGTTCCGCGGCGAACTCCTCGACCAGGCGGATCATCTGGTCGAGGACCTGGTCGTAGGTGTCGAACTCCAGGGTGTGGGGCACGTCGAGGACGCCGATGCGGGCGAACCGCTGTCGCGCGGAGTGCGACATGCGCTCGGCGACATGCCGGTGCACCAGCAGGGACGCCCGATGTCCGCCGAACTCGATCGAGTCGATGTGCTGCTCGGCGAAGCCGATATGGACTACATGGCTGCGCGTGGTGTCCACGGCACTTGCCTCCTTCGAGGGGTCCCAGGTGTCACGAGTGGGAGGTGATCAGGTCGGTGCGGTCGCGGTCGAGGGCGGCACGGACCGTCCGCACCACCCGCTCCGCGGTGAGGCCGTAGTGGTCGACGAGGTGTTCCTGGTTGCCGACCGTGTCGACGAACCGGTCCGGCATGCCGAGTCTCAGCACTCTCCTGGGCAGCGACTCCGCCAGGGCCTCGGCCGCCGCGCCACCGAGACCGCCGCCGCGCCAGTGCTCCTCCAGCGTCACCACGAGCGAGGCCGGCCGGGCCGCGGCCAGCAGCGTCCGCGTGTCGAACGGGCGCAGGGTGTGCATGTTCAGCACGGTCGCCTCGACGCCCTGTCCGGCCAGCAGGTCCGCCGCGGCGAGGCAGGCGAGCACGGGGTACGGGCCGCAGCTCGCGAGCACCACGTCACCGCCCTGCCGCAGCGTCTGCGCCGTCCCGATGACCGGCGGCGGTGCCGCGGGCAGGTCCGGCGTGGGCTTGCGGCCGAGCCGGACGTAGAGCGGTCCGGGCAGCTCCAGGCTCTGTTCGACGAACGCCTCCGTGGCGGCGGCGTCGGCGGGCACCACCACGGTCATCCCGGGCAGCGCCCGCATCACGGCGAGGTCCTCCAGCGCCTGGTGCGTGGGGCCGAGGTGGCCCGCGGCGAGTCCGCCGTGGGTGGCCATGATGCGGACCGGCAACCGGTTGTAGGCGATGTCGATCTTGATCGGTTCCAGGGCCCGGGACGTGGCGAAGGCGGCCATCGTGTTGACGAACGGGATCCGCCCGCAGGCCGCCATCCCGGCGGCGATGCCCATCAGGTTGTGCTCGGCGATGCCGAGGTTGAGGTACTGCTCGCCGGCCGCCTCGGCGTACTCGGCGCCGAAGAGACCGGTGTCGGAGTCCAGACACATCAGCTCGGGATGCCGGCGCAGCAGCGGCAGCAGTCTGTCCCGGTACGCCTCCCGGGTCGCGCGGCTCATCGGGCGGCCTCGCCGTCCCGCAGGGCGCGGACCGCCCGCGCGTGGTTGCGCGGCGACAGGGTGACGTAGTGGCTGGCACTGCGGCCGGCCAGGAACGGCAGCCCGTGGCCCTTGACCGTACGGGCGATCAGCACGCTCGGCCTGCCCGGTTCCCACGGCGCGGCGCCCAGTTCCTCCGCGAGCCGGTCCGGGTCGTGGCCGTCCACCTCGCGCACCGCCCAGCCGAAACTGCGCCAGCGGTCGGCCAGCGGTTCCATCGGCGCGATGCCGTCGGTGGAGCCGGTGAGCTGGAGTCCGTTGCGGTCCACCACGGCGACCAGCCGGTCGAGGCGCAGCGACGCGGCCGCGATGGCCGCCTCCCACACCGAGCCCTCCTGGAGTTCGCCGTCGCCGAGCAGGACGAAGGTGCGCGCGTCGCGCCCGGCGTACCGGGCGGCCAGCGCGAACCCGCAGCCCAGCGCGAGTCCGTGGCCGAGCGATCCGGTCGGCAGCTCCACTCCGGGCACCGCGCGCACCGGGTGGCCCATCAGTCTGCTGCCGGGGCGGCCGTATCCGGCGAGTTCCTCGACCGGGAAGTAGCCCCGTTCGGCCAGGGTCGCGTAGAGACCGACGGCGGCGTGGCCCTTGCTGAGCAGGAAGCGGTCGCGATCGGGGTCGTCCGGCCGCAGCGGGTCCACGTCCATCACCGAGAAGTACAGCGCGGCGAGCACGTCGGCACAGGAGAAGGCGCCGCCGAGGTGGCCGCCCTCGGGCCCCGCGCACATGTCGACGACATGCGCGCGGATCCGGGCGGCGACCGTGTCCAGGGCGTCCCGTTCCAGGACCGGGGTGACGGTCATGAGGCGGCCTTCGCGAGCGTGGCCACCATGTCCTTGTCCGCCCACACCTTCTCGAAGGCGTCCGCGTACATGCCGAGCAGTTCGCCCGCGCCGGGGTGGAGATGACGCTTCTGGATGGTCAGGGAGTCGGCGATGACCGCGCGGGTCACCGGGTAGCCGGCGCCGGCGACCGTGCCTCGGGCCCCGGTCACGGACCACGGGTAGCCCGAACCGAAGCCGACGCGGTCCACGAACACCTTCTGGTCGGGCAGCGGCATGAGCTGGTACTGCGACACCGGTACGCCCTCGGCGCGCAGCAGCCGCCGCAGGGCCGAGCGCAGCGCCTCCGGCCGCACCCCGTCCAGGCCGAACGCGGCCGGGTCGAACCGGAACCGCAGGATGTGCCAGGCGTGGGTGGTGTCCGGCAGCGCGGTCGGCACCTGGAGGCCGGGCAGCCGCGCGAGCCGCGCGAGGAACTCGGTGACGTTGTGCTGCCGCGCGCGCTCGTAGCCGTCGTACCGGGCGAGCTGCGCGTTGGTGAACGCGGCCTGGAGGGCGTTCATCTTGTAGTTCCAGCCCAGGCCGTAGGACACGTAGTCGCGCTCGCGGCCGGCCTCGATCACCTCGCCGAACTGCCTGCCGCAGCGCATCGCCTCGGCCAGTTCGGCGTCGCGGGTCACCAGCAGGCCGCCCTCGCCGCAGGTCGGTATGTTCTTGCTGACCTGGAGGCTGAAGGCGCCCGCGTCGCCGATGCCGCCGACCGGGCGCCCGCGGTGGGTGGCCCCGGGCGCCTGGGCGGCGTCCTCGACCACGGCGAGGCCGTACTTGCGCGCGATCGCGGTGATCCGGTCCATGTCGGCGGGCGCGCCGTGCAGGTGCACGGGGATGATCGCCTTGGTCCGGGGGGTGATCCGGCGCTCCACGTCGTCCGGGTCGATGTTGAAGGTGACCGGGTCGATGTCGGCGAAGACCGGGACGGCCATCTGGTGCACCGGCGCGAGGCCGGTCGCGATGAAGCTGAGCGCGGGCACGATCACCTCGTCCCCCGGTCCGACGTCGAGCGCGGCCAGGGCCAGGGCGAGGGCCGCGGTGCCGTTGGACACCGCGACGCAGTGCTCGAAACCGAACCGGCGGGCCCAGTTCTCCTCCAGGTCGGACACCGGGTTCCCACCGTCGGTGTCGGACACCAGCCGTGCGCCGTCGAGGGCGTCGAGGACGGCCTTGCGGTCCTCCTCCTCGACCAACGGCCACTGCACTCGGCGCCGGTCCCTCGGCACGGCCGCCGTGCCGCCGAACGCTGCCAGCTTGCTCATCACTCTCCACTCCACAGGGCCACGGTGGTCGGTATGTGCGGGGTCACAGCCGCGCCGCCGCCGCTCCGACGGCGGCGACCGCGCGCACGTACGCGCCGCGCAGCGTCGTCGCGTGGTGCGCGATGTCGGACGCGGCCGCGCGCGGGTCCTCCAGTCCGTGCGCACCGGTGAACCGCAGTCCGGTCCACGCGTGCGCGACGGCCTCGACCGCGCGTCCCGCTCCGGCGAGCGCCGGGTCGTCCCATTCGCGGCCGCAGCGGCGCAGCAGCTCGCCGTGGAGCGAGGCCTGCGCCTGCATGGCCCAGCCGAACGGGTAGAGCTCCCGCAGCGCGTCGGCGTCCCCGGCCCGGCAGCGCTCCAGCAGTTCCGCGGCGAACGCGTCGTATCCGGCGAGTCCGGTACGGGCGGGGCCGACCGTGGTGAAGCCGTCGTTGTCGATGCGCAGGTAGCCGCCGAGCAGTTCGGGCGTCAGGGGCGCCGGCGGGGTGTCGAGGCGGACGTCGAGGCAGCGCCGGCCGATCTTCGAGTCGCTGAAGAACGCGTCCTGGACGTCGGTCGGGTTGGCCGACCCCCAGCTCAGCAGGAACTTCTCGATGGGTACGGCGCCGCGGAACGCGGGCGGCATCGCGTCGGAGACGTGGACCACCCCGCGGGTCTCGTCGAGGCCGTGGACCACGACCAGGTGTGCGGCGTGGACGTCTCCGTACGCGGGCCGGAACGGCAGGTGGTAGTTGTCCACGGCCGCGATGACCAGACGGTCGTCGGCCAGCGCCTCGCGCACCTCCCGCCAGACGTCGTTCTCGTCGGCGGGCTGCCACCAGCGCGCGTGCAGTTCGTGGTGGGGTGCCAGCGCGGCACCGAGGTCGGTGCCGCCCGAGTCGTCGGCGGGGCACGGGTAGTAGAACTCCTCGGACCTGACGTCGCCCGGCAGGTGCAGGAACCGCCACCCCGCGCCGAGCACGGCCAGCGGGTCGGCGCCCTCCCGGATCAGGACCGAACCGAACGTGGACTGGAGGCAGCTGACGAGGTCGCGGTACCACCACTCCGGTTCCGGCCCGGTGATCATGTAGGTCCGTGTCGTCGTGTCGACGGTCATGTCAGGTCTCCGTCCGCTGGAGGGTGACGGCGAAGACATGCACCGCGACGTTGCGCGGCAGCAGGATGCCGGTGAGGCCGGCCCGCCGGGTGACCGGTACGCGCTGCGCCCACATCACCGCCGGCACACCTCGTTGCACGTGGTGCGGGTAGTGCATGACGAGGCTCTCGAACGCCTTGACCTCGCCGAACCACGCGGGTGCCGCCCAGAAGTCGGAGACCCGCAGCGGTTCCGTGTCGACCGAGCCGTCGGCGAAGCTCAGTTCGACGGTGTCCTCGCAGCGCCGTTCGGACGCCGCCAGGACATGGATCCAGTCGTAGCGGCCCTCGGGGACCCGGATGAACTGTCCGGAGCAGCGGACGTTGTCCGGTCCGTCGCAGACCGGGGGGAACTCGAAGGGGACACCGTCCACGTGGACGAGGCTCCCGCCCGCGGGCAGGTATTCGGCCGCGAACGAGTTCCGCCACACGTTGAACGCGCCCGTCCTGGTCTCCGTCGCCGCGGAGATCGCCGTGTTGTTGCGATGGCCGGAAATGTCGACCGGTTCATAATTCGCTGTTCTGACGCTCACTGAAACACCGCCTCACATTCCAAACGTAGCCCGGTCGTTCACATTTTTCGTCCGCACCGTGACTACCCTGAATACCCGAATCGCGGTCAGATGCGCTCGCCGGGTAATCAGGGCGACTATTCCGGTCCGAGTGGTCACGGCCGGAGCGCGACGGCGCGCAGTTTCTCGTAGTACGGCTGGTGGTGGTCGCGGTGGGCGCGCAGCACCGGGTCCGCCTCGACCGCCTCGGCTCCGCCGCCGCCGCTCCGGGTGAAGCCGGCGGTCTCGCTGGTCGACCTGTGCCATCTGCCGGTCGACCGCCACTCCGAGCGCATGCCCGGCTCCCAGCTCAGCGCGTCCGGCAGGAAGGGGATGCCCACCGCGGCGCAGTACGCCCGTACGGTGTCGGCCGGCCGGTCCAGCAGGTCGTCGGAGTCGACCACCACGGGTGTGCTGCCGGTGGCGGCCTGCACGGCGGTGAAGATCTCGTACAGCCGGGCGAAGCCGATCTCGTCGCGGCCGAGGTCCGGGTTGAGCGCGTGGTGCGACGCGATGGCCTCGGCCGGGTCGCGGATGATGAAGGTGTGCGTCGCGGCCGCGAGGAAGTCCTCGTCGGCGAGGAGCTCCGGGTAGTGGAAGTCCGTGGTGTCCTTGAAGAACACCGGCTCGCCGGCCGCGATGGCGCGCAGCGCCGCGAGCACGTCCCGCTCGTCGCGGGCGGTCCGGTCGCCGACCTCCACCTCGCCGAAGTCGACCACTCGGGAGAACGGCTCGTGCACGACGGCGCGGTCGCCCCGTTCCGTCATCATCCGTGCGAACGCGGTGGAGCGGCAGCGCGGCGCGCTCCACAGGGCGAGCACCGGGATCCGCTCCGATTCGTGTCCCACAATTCCCCCTCTTCACTCTCGTGCCTGACGGCCGTGAACCATTTCGGCAGGTATTCGAATCCATTCAAGAGTGGCACGGCGACCGTCGCGGACGGGTAATCAGAATTCGCAGCCGCAGCAGGAGGGGCCCACACGGCGAGCACCCGCGAATAAACTTCCCGCGGACGTCCGAGATGCCGGTTCACCCATAGTTTCCTTTCTGCACGGAAGGCCGGTCATGCCGTCCTCCCAACCACTGGTTCTCATACGGAGGTCACGTGTCAGCGACACCGGAGCGCCCAGGTGACCGCAGGATGGCGGTGCTCGCCAGCAGGGTCGGCGCGGACGAGAAGAGGCTGTTCGACGCGTTCGACCGGCGAGGAATCCCCTTCGACCATGTCGACACGCGTCGGCAGTGGTTCCTGGCCGGTCGGCGCGACCGGCCCTGGAGCCTGGCGCTGAACCGGGAGATCGGGCAGGTCCGCGCCGCGTACGCGGCCCGCTGCCTCGCCGCGGCGGGCGTCGACGTGGTCAACAGCGCGCACGCGACCGAGGTCTGCGGCGACAAATGGCTCACCACCATGGCCCTGGAGGCGGCCGGGATACCGACTCCCCGCACCGCGCTCGCCCTCACCCCGCAAACCGCGCTGGCCGCCCTGGACTCCATCGGCTACCCGGCAGTGATCAAACCGCTGGTCGGCTCGTGGGGCCGGCTGGTGGTGCGGCTGCCCGACCGCGCCGGTGCGGAAGGCGTGCTGGAGTACGCCGCCGCCCTGCCCGGCCCGCAGTCGCACCTCGTGTACGTGCAGGAGCTGATCGAGAAGCCCGACCGGGACATCAGGGTGATCGTGGTCGGCGGCCAGGTGCTGGGCGCCGTCTACCGGACCGGCGGGACCCTGCGCACCAATGTGGCCCTCGGCGGGCGGACCCGGCCCTGCGAGGTGACACCCGAGATCGAGAAGCTCTCCCTGGACGCGGCCACCGCCGTCGGCGCCGACATCGCCGGTGTCGATCTGATCGAGGACCGCGACGGCCGGCTGCTGGTCCTGGAGGTCAACCACCGGGTCGAGTTCTCCGGCTTCCAATCCGCGCTCGCCGACCGGGTCGACGTCGCGGACCACATCGTCGACCACCTACGGGAACGAGCGCAACGATGAACTGGGCGTTCACTTCTTCCGGCAGAGTCACCGAGACGTACGCCGCCGGACTGCTGCGCGAGATGCTGGAGATCCCCTCCTCCTCCTACCAGGAACACCAGCTGGCCGACTACCTGGCCGAGGCGATGACGGACCTGGGCTTCCGGGCGCACATCGACGGCGTGGGCAATGTGATCGGCGTGATCGAGCGCGGTGCCGGCCCGACCGTGATGCTCCTCGGGCACATGGACACCGTCTCGGGCCAGTTCCCGGTCCGCTCCGAGGACGGCAGGCTCTACGGCCGCGGCGCGGTGGACGCGAAGGGACCGCTCGCGGCGATGATCTGCGCCGCGGCCGGCGCGGTGGACTTCCCCGGCCGGATCGTGGTGGTCGGCGTCGTCGAGGAGGAGACCCCGCGCTCGCGCGGCGCGATGGCGATCCGCGCCACCCACGCCCGGCCGGACGCGCTGATCATCGGCGAGCCCAGCGGCTGGTCGAGCGTGGTGCTCGGCTACAAGGGCAAGCTGGACCTGCGCTACACCGTCAGGTGTCCCGCCACCCACCCGAGCAACCCGGTGCCCAAGGCCTCCGAACTGGCCGTCGCCTGCTGGGACGCGCTGGTCGAGCTGCTCGGGCCGGACGCGGGCCACGGGGTGTTCGACCGGCCCGGCGCGACCCTGTGCCGGCTCAACGGCGATCTGACCACGGCGACGGCGGACCTCAGCATCCGCATCCCCCCGGGATTCGACGTCGACGAGCTGGTGAACGGGCTGCGCGACCGGCTGCCGGCCGGCCATCTCGAAGTGCTGAACTCGGTGGCGGCCTGCCGGGTGGGCCGGGCCGACCCGGTGGTGCGCGCGCTGGTGTCCGGCATCCGGCAACTGCACGCCCGGCCACGCCTCGTGGTGAAGACGGCCACCTCGGACATGAACACCCTCGCCGAGGTCTGGGACGTCCCGATGGCGACCTACGGCCCGGGCGACAGCAGCCTCGACCACGCCGACGACGAGCACATCGTGCTCTCGGACTACCTGCGCGGCATCGACGTACTGACCACCGCCATCTCCGAGCTGGCCCACCTGGCCGTGCGCTCGGACGACCGGGCGGGCGACGCGCCGGTGCCCGTGAGGAGTCTCAGGTGACCGACATGACCCGGCGCCTCGCCGCGCTGCCCGCAGAGCGCCGCGCGCGGTTCCTGACCCGGCTGCGGGAACACGCGGAAGCCGTGGCGAGGCGCGGCCCCACCGCCCGCGGCACCACGGGTCCGGCGCCGCTGACGCCCGCCCAGCAGACCCTGCGGTTCCTCGACCCCCCGGCGCCGGACGGTCCCGCCTCCGGCACGCCGCTGTGCCTGCGGCTGCGAGGCGCGCTGGACGAGGACGCGCTGCGCTCGGCGCTGGCCTCGGTCGTGGCCAGGCACGAGGCGCTGCGGACGGCGATCGTGGCGCGCGAGGGCACCGTGATGCAGGTCGTCGCCACCGAGGTCCCGGTCGAACTGCCGGTGGTCGAGGTGACGGGGGCCGACCGGGAGCAGCGGCTGGCCGCCGCGCGGGCAGTGGTCGCGGGCCGGGTCGCCGGACCGCCCGACCCGGCCCGGACGCCGATGTGGCGCGCGCTGCTGATCAGGGTCTCGCCGGACGACCACCTGTTCCTGTTCGACGTGCCCGCCGTCGTCTGCGACGCCCGGTCCCGGGATGTGCTGCTGCGTGACCTCGCCGAGTTCTACCGGTCCTCGCGCGACGGCGACGCGCCGCGGTTGCCCGCCCTCGCGGTGCAGTACCCGGACTACGCGGTGTGGCAGCGCGACCGGCTCGGCAGCGCAGAGCCGGACGGACTCGCCGCGTACTGGCGGGACAGGCTGGCGGGGGCGGAGGTGCTGGAGTTCCCGACCGACCGGCCACGGGGCGAGCTACGGACCTTCGCGGGCGACAGTGTCCGCCGCACCGTGGGGCACGCGGCCCTGGAGCGGGCCGGGGAACTGGCCCGGCAGGAGGGCGTGAGCCCGTCCGACGTCCTCGTCGCCGCCTTCTTCACGCTGCTGCACCGCTACTCCGGCATGGACGACCTGGTGATCGGTTCACCCGATACGAACCGGCGGCACGACGCCCTGTCCTCGGTGATCGGCCTCTTCACCGACCTGCGGGTGCTGCGCGCGGACGTCTCCGGCGACCCGACCTTCCGCGAGCTGGTCCGGCGGGTCGGGCGCGTCGCGGCCGAGGCGTCCGAGCGGGACGGTCTGCCGTTCGACAAGCTGATCGACGCGGTGGATCCGGTCCTCGACCCCTCGCGCTCGCCGATCTTCCAGATCGTGTTCGGGGTGGAGCGGGCGGACCCCACGACCGGTCCGCCCGGTGTCACCATCACCCACGAGGACGTCCGGACCACGACCACCCGGTTCGACATGAGCTGGAACCTGGTGGAGCGGTCGGCTCCCGGAGCCGACGCCTCCCTCGCCGTCGAGTTCGACACCGACCTGTTCGACGCCGAGAGCGTCGCCCGGTTCGCCCGGCACTACGACGGGCTGCTGCACACCCTGACCGCCGCCCCGGACGCCCCCTTGTCCACCGCCGAGGTACTGAGCGCGGCGGACGAGGAGTTCCTGGACGAGGTCGGCCGGGGCCCGGTGCGGCCGATGCGCGAGTCGACGGTCGTGGCGGAGTTCGAGGCGCGCGTCCAGGAGTCCCCGGACGGTGTGGCGGTCGTCGTCTCCGGCGTCGAGACCGGCTACGCCGAGCTCAACGCCCGGGCGAACCGGCTCGCCGCCCTGCTGCGCGGGCGCGGCGTCGGACCGGGCACGAGGGTCGGCCTGTGCCTGCGCAGGAACGTGGACGTGCCGACCGCGATCCTCGCCGTGCTCAAGACCGGCGCGGCCTACGTACCGCTCGACCCGGCGCATCCCGCCGGGCGGGTCGCGGAGATCGCCGCCGACGCGGGCGTGCGGACGGTGATCGCGCACGCCGCGGCCGGCCGCGCCCTGAGCGAGGTCGACGCGCCCGTCGTCGTCCTGGACGACGTCCGCGAGGAACTGGCGGCGCTGCCCGGCCACAACCCCCCGCTCGCGGCGCGGCCCGGCGACGTCGCGTACGTCATCTACACCTCGGGCAGCACCGGCAAGCCGAAGGGCGTGCTGCTGGAACACCGGGGCGTGGTCAACTTCATCGACTCCACGAGGGAGTTGTTCGAGCTGACACCGGCCGACCGGGTGCTCGGGTTCGCCTCGACGACCTTCGACGTCTCCGTGTTCGAGACGTTCTCTGCGCTGCTGACCGGAGCCCGCCTGTGCGTGGCGACCGACGACGAGCGGCTGTCCGTCGAGCGGCTCCAGTCGCTGATGGAACAGGCCGGCATCACCGTCGTCGACCTGCCTCCGACCGTGATGCCGCTGCTGACGCCCGAGCGGTTCACCGACCTGCGGATCGCGTTCGTCGGCGGCGAGGCGTTCAGCGGTGAGCTGGTGAACCGGTGGAACCCGGGCAGGCGGCTGTTCAACGGCTACGGGCCGACCGAGTGCACGGTGACGATGATCGTGGAGGAGTGCCCGGGCAGCTGGGACGCCTCACCGCCGATCGGCCTGCCCATGGCCAACCATGTGGCGCACGTGCTCGACCGCGACCTGCGCCGGGTGCCGGTCGGGGTGCCGGGCGAACTGGTCATCGGCGGCGGCGGGTTGGCGCGCGGCTACCTCGACCGGGACGAGCTGACCGCGGAGAAGTTCATCGCCGACCCGTTCGGCACCGCGCCCGGCGGACGGCTGTACCGGACCGGGGACCTGGTGAAACGGCTGGCGGACGGACGGCTCGTCTTCCTCGGCCGGATCGACCAGCAGGTCAAGATCCGCGGACTGCGGATCGAACTGGGCGAGGTGGAGTCGGCGTTGACCGGCTTCGACGGGATCGGGCCGGTCAGCGTACGCGCGTGGACCGACGGCAACGGGGACAAGCACCTGGTCGCCCATCTGACCGGGGTCACCGAGCAGCAGGTGCCGGCGGTGCGCGCGCACCTGGGCACGCTCCTGCCGTCGTACATGATCCCGTCGTACTTCGTGGTCCTCGACGGGCTTCCGCTCACCAGCAGCGGCAAGGTCGACTGGCGCAGGCTGCCCGCACCGGACCTCAGCCGCGCGGGCGAGGAGGCCGGCGACGAGACGCTCACCGCGACCGAGCGCGCGCTGCTGCGCGATGTGCTCGCTCCCCTGCTGCACGACGACCGGATCGGCGTGCGCGACGACTTCTTCCTGGCCGGCGGCAACAGCCTCCAGGCCGTGCAGCTGATGTCGGCGATCAACCGCAGGTTCGGGGTGGAGATCGCGCTCGGCGACTTCTTCGCCTCGCCCACCGTCGCCCGTCTGGCCGCCACCGTCGACACCGTCCGCGCCGCACGGCGCGCGGACGCGGGCGATCCGCTCGACGCGCTGGAGGGCCCGCCCGGACGGAGACCCGCGCCGGGCGACGACCGGGCACCGGTGGTGATGCGCGCGTCGGGTCCGGCCCAGGCGGTCCTGCTGCATCCGTCGGGCGGTGAACTGTTCTGCTACATACCGCTGACCAGGGCGCTGCGCGCGGACATCGGGGTGACCGGTTTCGCCGCCGATCCACGCGACGCCCTCGTCGCCGCGCCGGAGGCGCTGGCGGCGACCGCCGCCAGGATCGCGCACTCCCTGCTGGAGGCCGGCCTGCCCCCGTCCTGCTGCCTGGCCGGCTGGTCCTACGGCGGTGTGCTCGCCTTCGAGGTCGCCCGGCAGATCGAGCACAGGACCGGGGAGCGACCGCCGCTGGTCCTGCTGGACGCCGCCTACGACGAGGACTCCGTCCCCCTCGACGAGGCGACCGTGCGGCGGCGGTTCGTGCACGACGTCGCCAGGCTGACGGGACGCGACGGTCCCGAGGTGCGCGCGGTCCTCGACGACCCGGCCGTCGGCGTGGCCGACGTCAAGGAGTCACTGGCCCGTCTCGGCGTCGAACTGGAGCTCACCGAGCATGAGTTGGCCGCCCGCTTCGAGACGTTCCGGTCCTGCGCCCTGTCCATGCAGGCGTACCGCCCGCCGGGCCCGTACGGCGGACCGGTCACCGTGCTCACCGCCTCGCCCCACCTCGCCGTGGAGGAGCGGTGGCGGACGGTGTGCACGGGCCCGTTCCGGGCCGAGAGCGTGCCCGGCGACCACTACACCCTGTTCACGGAACCGGCGTTGAGCCGGGTCGTCGCGGCGATCGAAGCGTCGCTCGCCTCTTGAGGAGACGTCCATGCGGTTCGGATTCACCGAGGATCAACAACGGTTCCGGGCAGGGGTGCGCGCGGCCCTGCGCTCCGCCGAGGTGCGTGCCGCGGCGGCGGAGGCCACCGGCGCCGACGGTGTCGAGCCGGACGCGCGTCCGCTCTACCGGCTGCTCGGCAAGCTGGGCCTGCTCGCCGTGCACTGGCCCGTCGAGTACGGCGGAGAGGGCCGCCCGCCGACCGACGCCGCGATCGTCGCCGAGGAACTGGTGCGCGCGGGAGTGCCGGACACCTTCCACGTCAACACCATCCAGATCGTCGGCCAGTTCCTGCTGATGGCGGGCAGCCCCGAGCAGAAGCGCAGGTATCTGCCGGCGCTGGCGCGCGGCGAGAGCTTCGCGTCG
Organism: Streptomyces sp. NPDC104096; assembly: GCF_055584385.1. NCBI lineage: Bacteria > Bacillati > Actinomycetota > Actinomycetes > Kitasatosporales > Streptomycetaceae > Streptomyces > Streptomyces sp. NPDC104096. The sequence goes on along the minus strand of NZ_JBVJMD010000008.1, from coordinate 52,848 downwards.
GTGCTCTACACCGAGCCGGACGCGGCCTCGGATCTCGGTGCGCTGCGGGCCGTGGCCGAACCCGACGGCGACGGCTACCGGATCAGCGGCACGAAGGTGTTCAGCCTCAAGTCACGCTTCGTCGACCTCGGGCTGTGCGCGGCCCGTACGACGCCGGGTGCCGGGAAGTACCGGGGAATCAGCCTGTTCCTGGTCGACATGGGCGCCCCCGGTGTGACGGTGTCGGTGATACCCGGCGTCGGCGACGAGCACTTCCACCGGGTGGACCTCCACTCGGTTCCGGTGCCGGGCGACGACCTCCTCGGTCCGCGCGACGAGGGCTGGCCGCTGCTCAACGAGGCACTGGCCATCGAACGCACCGGTCTCGACTACCACCTCAAGGCGGAACACTGGCTGGAGGCCGCGCTGGACGCGCTGTGCGACGGCGGCCCGGACTCCTCGCACGACCACCGCCTGGAGCGGATCGGCCGCTGGCACGGCGCGCTGACGGCCGACCACGTCCTGGCCTGGGAGGTCCTCAGCGGCCTCGCCTCGGACCGGATCGACCAGGTCTCGACGGCCGTCGCCAAGTACCACAGCAGCGAACTCGCGCAGAGCATCGCGGTGTGGGCCGCCGACATCCCCAGCCCCGAGCAGCGGGCGAACCGCAGCAGGGCCGCCCTGACCCTGGACTCCGCCTACCGGGAGGCGCCGGGGCTGACGCTGTCGGCCGGGACCTCCGAGGTGATGCTCCAGATCATGGCCGCCGCGTTCGACTCCATCGAGCAGGAGGAGTACTGACATGGACCTCACCCCCGATCCGCTCGCCGTCCGGCTGCGCAAGGCACTGCGTACGGGCCTGGCCGGCGTCCCGGCCCGGATGGAGCTGCACGGCGCGCCGGTGACCGACGGAGCCCTCGGCCCCACCCGGCCGGTGCTCGACGAACTGGGCGCGTCCGACTTCGAACGGCCGGTCTCCGTCGGCGGCCTCGGCCTCGGCCTGACGGCCGGGGTGCTGGTCAGCGAGGAGCTCGGCCGCGCGGCCCGCGGGAACTCCTACCGGGCCGACGCGACGGCGGCCGACCTGGGCGGTCCGGCCGGCGCGGCACTGGCGGGCTGGGAGGCGCTGCCGGCCGGCAGCGGGGTCACCGCGACCCCGGGGGCCGGTGGCTGGACGCTGACCGGCACGGTCACGGTCGACGACGTGAGCGCCGGGACGCTGCTGGTGGCGGCCCGGACGGGCGGCGGGTCGGTGGTCGTCGCGGTGGAGCGCGGGGCGCCGGGCTGCACCGTCGAGAGCGGGTGCTGGCCGCCGGTCGCCCGGTTCGATGCCACCCCGGTCAGCACGGCGGACGTGCTCGGGACGCCGGACGGCTCGCCCACGGGTCCGCTCGGCCGGGCGCGCCTGCGGCAGGCCGGCTATCTGCTGGGCATCGCCGGCGGCGCGCACCGGGCGGCGGTGGAATACACCGGTTCCCGGCGGCAGTTCGGGTCCAGGCTGCGTGATCTGCCCGCGGTCTCGTTCCCGTTGGCGCGCGCGATGGTGGCGCTGCGCGCGACCGGGGCGGCGGTGTACCGGGGGGCCTGGTCGGTCGACTCCGAGCCGGACGCCGTGGGCACCGCGCCCCTCGTGGCGCTGGCGATGGCCGCCGAGACCGCGCGCGACGTGGTGCGGCTGAGCATGCAGAGCTGCGGGGTCCGGGCGATGACCGCGGAACTGGGCCTGCACCGGTACTTCCGGCTGGCCGCGGCCGAGTCCGTCCGGTACGGCGATCCCGCCGCGCTGTGGCGGACGGTCGGCGCCGACCTCGTCCGGACGGCGCGGCGCGCTGCGGCCGGCCCGGAGGTTCCGGTCGCGGCGGCCGTCCGGCCGTAGGGCGTCGCCCGGCCGCAGGGGATCAGCTGGCGCGCAGATTCCCCGCCGACACCATTCTCTCGTCGCCGAGGGGCCGGCCGGCCGAGTGGGTGAGACCGGTCCGGTAGGCCAGGGACACCAGCTCGGCGCGGTCGCGGACGCCGAGCTTGGTCCGCACGCGGTAGAGATGGGTGCGGACCGTGGCCTCACCGATGATCAGTTCGCGGGCCACCTCCTCGGTGGACATGCCGAGCGCGACCATCCTGGTCACCTCCCGCTCCCGCGGGGTCAGCTCGGTCATCTCCGGGCACGTCGCCGCCTCCTGGGGCTCCGGCTGCGCACGGAACCAGGTGACCAGGCGCTCCGCGATGTTGGGCGCGAGCATGGTCTGTCCGGCGGCCGCCGCCTGGATCGCCGTGATCAGCTCCTGCGGGCTGGCCTCCTTGCCGAGCAGACAGCTCGCGCCGGCGTGGAGCACGTCGCTCACCGTCTTGTCGGCGTCGGAGGCGGTGAACACGACGACGCTGGGCGGCTCGTCCTCCTTGCCGAGTCTGCGGATCATCTCCAGACCGGAAATGGTCTGGAGGTTCAGATCGGTGACCACGACATCGGGCCGCATGGTGCGTACGACCACGATGGCTTCCATGCCGTTGTGGGTGGTGCCGATCACGTCGATGCCCGGCACCGCGTCGAGAAGGGTCTTGAGACCGTCTGCGATCACGGGTAGCTGATCACAGATGAGCACCCGAATAGTCATGATTTCCCCCTGGTGAGGATTAGGTAGGAGCCTCGCTGTCACGAACGGGATCGCGGCGCCCCGTCGTCGCGAGGCTCGCACCAGAGCAGTGACTCTTCCGGGTTGCCGGACCGGAGGGCCGCACCCGGTGGCCGCGGCCCACCCGCTCAGCCGTTGCCGTTGTTGTCCGTCCCGGAGAGGGGCGCGTCGGCCGAGGAGGCGAGGGCGAGGGCGACGGTGCGCTGCTGGGCCGTGCCCGGCGCGGCGGCGTCGGAGGAGGCCGTGAATCCCCCCGCGAGCGCCCCGAGAACGATGACGGAGGCGGCGGCGGCAGGGACGAAGCGCATGGGAGAACTCCTTTGGAGAGGAAGGCCGTTTTGACTCCACTGATGTTCGCGATCCGTCTTCCCGGCCCGTTCCCCTCCGGACACCCGCCCGATCCCCTGCCCGTGGGCAGGCGGACCTGGGGGCTCAGCGCGCGTTCTCCGGGACTTTCATGAGGGAGAACAGGCTGTCCGCCGCCGAGCGGTGCTGCCGGGCCAGCTGCGCGTCTCCCTGGGCCTCCGCGGTACGGCCGAGGCCCCACAGCGCGCAGGCCTCGTCGTAGCGCAGCTCCATACGGCAGGCGATCTCGTGGGCCAGCAGCTGCTGGGCCCGCGCCGTCTCCAGGTCGCCCTGCGCGTAGCGCACGCGCCCCACCGAGAGGTGCACGGTGGCCCGGTGGATGTCGTCGGTGCTGCTGGTCGCCTTCGCGAGTGCGTGGTCGGCGCTGTCCGCGGCCTCGTCCAGCTCTCCCATGCGCGCCAGCACGTCGGCTCTGCGGGCGAGCACCAGCGGCAGCACGGAGGGCATGCTCATGCGCTGACATCGCTCCAGCGCCGCGTCGGCCCAGGCGAGCGCCTCCTCGAAGCGGCCGAGACGCTCGATCGCCTGGGAGAGATTGCTCAGCGCGTCCACGGAGAGCTGTATCTCCTTGATCGAGTCGAAGATGGCCACCGCCCGCTCCGCGGACGCCGCCGCCTCGTCGAACAGCCCCAGGCGCACCTGGACCAGGCTGAGCGTGCTCAGCGACGAGCCGTCGAGCCGGGTGAAGCCGAGCTCCTGGGCCCGCCCGTTGGCCTCCTGGCACAGGAGCAGCGCGCGTTCCAGCTCTCCCATGCTGTTGCAGGCCTGTCCCAGCCGGGCCCGGCACTCCGCCTCGCTGTGCACGTCGTCCATCTGCCGGGACAGGTCAACGGCTTCCTCCAGCCGGGCGACGGCCTCGCTCAACTGCCCCAGCCGCCACTTGCCCATGGCCAGATTCATCAGGTTCAGCCGGGTGAGCGACCGGTCCCCGAGCTGTCGTGAAGCGCTGACCCCCGTCTCCAGCGCCGCGTTCGCGCTGGCGTCGTAGGCACGGATGCTGGAGTGGAAGCCCAACTCGCGCGGCAGCCGGGCCGCGTGCCACAGCAGTCCCTCGTGGTACGCGGCGTCCACCGCCGCCAGCAGACTCTCGCGGTGCTGGTCGAGCCACTGGAGCGCCTTGTCCTTGTGGCCGAACTCGGCTTGCCGTCCGCCCTTTCCGTCGGCGTCCTTGAAGGTACGCCGTCCGGGGAACAGGGTGTCGCAGGCGTGTTCCGCCGCGATCAGGTAGTGGTCCATCAGTCGCCGTACCGCCTGCGCGTCCTCCGGCACCTTCTGGCTCTGCGCGACCCGCTGCACGAAACTGCGCACCAGGTCGTGCAGCGCGTACACCCCGGGCTCGCGGGCCTCCAACAGCCGTACGTCGACGAGTTCTTCCAGCACGTCCTCGGCCGCCAGCACATCGGTGTCGAGCAGTGCGGCGGCCTCCTCGGCGTCCAGATAGCGTCCGGGGTGGTGGCCCAGCAGCCGGAACGCCGTGCGCTGTTCCCGGGGCATGGACTGGTACGACAGCAGCAGGGCGCCGGCCACGCCCCGTCCCTCGCTGGTGAGTTCGTCCAGGCGCCGGTCGTGGTCACGCAGTCGTTCGACGAGTCGCTGGACCGTCCACTGCGGGCGGTTCGCCAGCCGGGCGGCGGCGATGCGGACCGCCAGGGGTAACCCTCCGCACAGGCGCAGCAGTTCACGGGCCGCGACCGGCTCCCTCTCGACGCGCTCGGCACCGAGGGTGTTACGCAGGATCTGGTGGCTCTCCGGCTCCGGCAGGGCGCCCAGGGAGATCCATTCGGCTCCGTCCAGTCCGGTCAGCCGCGGGCGGCTGGTGATCAGGACCAGGCTGTCGGACGAGGCGGGGATCAGCTCCCGCACCTGCTCCGACGCCGCGGCGTTGTCCAGGACCAGGAGCATGCGACGGCCTCGCATGTACGACTGCCACCGCGCGGCGCGTCCCGCCGGCACCGTGGGCAGCTCCTCGCTGGGGACACCGGCGGCGGCGAGCAGGTCCCCCTGCGCCTGGAACGCGCTGAGCGGCGTCTGCCCCGGGGTGAAGCCGTGCAGGTCGATGAAGAGGCTGCCGTCCGGGTACTGCTCGGCCAGTTGATGGGCGGCGCGGATGGCCAGTGCCGTCTTGCCGCCGCCGCCCATCCCGTCCAGGGCCAGGACCGTCGGCGCCCCCTCCTGGGCCTTCCCGGCCGCGTCGCGGACCCACTCCAGCTCCGCGCTGCGGCCGGAGAAGTCGGGCACGTCGAAGGGCAGCGCGTGCGGCGCCTCCGTCGCCCGGAGCGGGACACGGGACACGGCGCGTTCCGGGCGGGTGAGCGACGGGTCCTGGCGCAGGATGCGCTCGTGCAGTCCGGTCAGCTCCGCGCCGGGGTCGATGCCGAGTTCGTCCGCGAGGTGTCCCCGGGTACGGGCGAACTCGTCGAGTGCGGCGGCCTGTTGGCCGGAGCGGTAGAGGGCGAGCATCAGCCGGCCGCGCAGCGTCTCGCGCAGCGGATGCTCGTCGACGAGGGCGCGCAGCTCACCCGTGATCTCGGCGGCCTCGCCGGCGTCGATGCACAGATCGTAGAGCTGCTCGGCGGCGGTCAGCCGCTGCTCCTCCAGCGCCGTCGAGGCGGCGTCGACCACCCGGCCGCCGGAACCGGACAGCACGGGTCCTCGCCACAGGGCCAGCGCCTCACGCAGCCGGGCCGCGGCCCGATCGGCCTCCCCCGTCTCCAGTGCCACCCTGGCCTGCCTCAACAGCCCCTGGTAGCAGAGCAGATCGAGTTGGTCCGGGGCGACGTCCGCGCGGTATCCGGGTCCGTCGGTGACGATGACGTCGGGGCCGTGGGGGATGCGGCTGCGCAGTTTGGCGACCGTCTTGCGCACCTGGTGCTCGGCGCTGTCCGGCGGTTCGTCGTTCCACGCGGCCGCCACCAGACGGGAGACGGGCACGACGCGTCCCGCTTCCAGGAGCAGCATCACGAGAACGCGCCGCTGCAGAGCGCCGTTGACCGGTATGAGTTCGCGACCGCTACGGACTTCCAGGGATCCCAGAACGGCGAATTCCGGTCTGGGACCCGTGTCGTCTTCGATTTGATCCGATGTCGCGGCCCGCACCTTGTCCTCCCCCGTCAGCGATGAGATGGGACACACGCCACAGAGGGTAGATCATCGCGCGGAGCACACGTACCAGGCATGTCGGCTCCCCCGTCCCGTCCCTCCGTGCCTTCGCCTCGTGCAGAAGGAAAACACAACCACCCGGTGCGCGTCACCGGCCACTCGGCCGGATATCGGCGACGAGATCCTCTCTCGCCCTGGCGACTCGTTCGCGGGTGACCTCCGGTGTGCTCCCCTCCACGACCACGTAGGCGCGCCGGGCGCGCGGATCACCGACCGACGCGACCCGGTCGCCGACCCTGTACGGGAAGCGCGCGCCGCGGACCCATGGGGTCACGGCGATGTCCTCCGTGCCGGTGTACGTCTCCAGCCTCCCTTCGGGCAGCAGGAAGAAACCGATCTCCGCGTACTGGGAGGCCTTCGGCACGACCGGGCGGCTGCCCAGGAGACCCGTGAAGACCGCCGCCTCCAGGTCGAACCCGCGCGCGATCTCCACGAGCAGGGGGATACGGTCGGCGCCCAGGTGCGCGCGGCAGGACACGACCCGCGGCCCGTGGGGAAGCAGCGCCACCTCCGTGTGTGCCGGGCCGAAGCGGTAGCCGCTCATCGTCAGCCGCTCCTCGACCACCGCCGAGACGACCTTCTGTTCGTCTTCGGTCAGGGGCGCCGGATGGAGATAACCCGTCACGAGGAAGTCCGGTGGGCCCGTGGTGCGTTGGGCCGTCATCCCCACGACGTGGTGGATCCCGTCCACGGTCAGCGTCTCGACGCTCACCCGGGGAGCCTCGACAGGGGCCCGGCCCTCCCCTTCGGCGGACCGGAGCCGTTCGTGGACCGCCGGGGGGTTCGAGGACAGCCCGCGCCGCCATGCCTCCCGGACCACCGGCAGGACGGAACCGCCGTGTCCGCAGTGGAGCACGGCGTCGATGCCATGGCGTCGAGCGGTCCGCGCGACGGTCTCGCGCAGTCCGCTCTCGTCGGTGAAGTCGGTGAGCAGCAGTTCCTCGGAGACCTCTTCGAGGCGCGGCGCGAAGTCGGCCTCCAACTGCGACGGATCCCATACCGACCAGATACGGAACCCCCGCTCGGCTCCCTTTCGCACGAGTTGGTGACTGGGCATCACCATGAGCAGCCTGGACTGCGAGCTTCTAGGGGCGTAGGCGCACATACACGTCACTGTGCGGTGCGGTCTTCCCCCCTCGATCCCCTTCCCTTCCCCCTCACGGGCCGCCTCGGCCGTCGGCGGCCCGGCCCCCGGTCGCGGGTAAGCGGGATGCGTAGCCGCGGCGGCGGAAGGTCGACGCCGTGCGTACCTGCGGCTGAACCTGTCGCGGACGCGCGGAGCGCGGGGGTGTCCGTAGCGTCCTCCGTACCTGCCGACGTGGCCGGCGCAAGTCGCCCCGATGTCACCGGTGATGACACGCCGATCGATATACAGAACCTGGCGGTGAGATGTCCGAAAAACAGTGGAGCAGTGTCGCCGTGGATCACTACCATGCTGCCGAACCGAGCCGTCTAGTCAGGGACATGCCCTTGTACACCTTGTGAGACCTCCCAAGCGCTAATTCGTCGCGCGTCGCACATATGCGTCGTCGCGCTTCTTTTTGCTGCGAGCTTCTCACTGAAATCAGGTGTATTTCCGTGCTCGAAAACTGGGTAGTCGAACCTGTCCGTCTGCCGCTCATTCGCCGTCGTTGCCACGTGTGCGCGTCCGACAGTTTCCGTACGAGCGGCAAATTCCGGGTCAACGCGAACCACAAGCTCATAGACGTCTGGCTCCTCGCCCTCTGCACCGGCTGCGGGGAGACCACGAAGCTCACGGTCATGGAGCGGATGAACGTGCGCTCCGTACGGCCCGAGCTGCTGGACCGGCTGCACGACAACGACCCCTCCCTGGCGGCCGAACTGCTCCAGGATCCGGCCGTGCGGCGCCGCAATCACGTCTCCCTCGACTGGGACGACGCCTGGCGTCTCGACACCGGTGGATCCGATCACCTGGACCGCGAGGTGATCGACGTCTCGGTCCGCTTCGCGGCGCGGATCCCCGTCCGGCCGGCGCGGCTGATCGCCGAAGGCTGCGGCCTTTCCCGGGCCGAGGTCGAGAAACTCATCACGGACGGGAAGCTCGTCTCGGCGGTCAGGCTGAGCGGCAGGCTCTCCGGCGACTTCACCTTCACGCTCAAGCGCTGAGCCTTTCCCGGGACCGGGGTCTGTCCGGCAAGTTCCGCCGGACAGGCCCCTGATGGTCGCCGGGCGGGCCCTGGAACACCGCGTTCATCTCCTGCTGGCGGGCCGGTTCTGCGGCTCGGGTGGATTCGCGCGGCGCGCACCGCCGCGACCCCGTCGCCGCGCTGCGCGAGGAACTCGCCGACGCCCTCGCGTCCGGCGACCATCCGGACCTGGTCGCGCTCGCCGTCCCGGACCGCGAGGACGCCTTCACCGACGCCGAACTCGGCGCCACCGGTGTCGACTTCGGCGGCAGCTCGGGCAAGGACGGCGTCCCCTTGCAGATCTGGGACTGCACCGGGGCCGCCCGGCAGCAGTGGGGCAGGGCCTGACCGCCGCCGGAACCAGGGGCGGGGCAAGGCCTGACCGCCGTCAGGCCTTGCCGCCCGTCCCGCGATGGATCCCGGCGCTCAGGACAGGGCGCAGTCCTGGCCGTTGAGGGTGAAGCCGTACGGCGCCGAGTTGGTGCCCTGCCAGGTGCCGAGGAAGCCGAAGGCGAGGGTGCCGTTCGCGGCGACGGACTTGTTGTAGTCGGCCGCGGTCGCGGTGACTCGGGAGCCGCTCTGGGCGACGCTCGCGTCCCACATCTGGCCGACCCGCTGGCCGTCGCGGAAGGACCAGGCGACCTGCCAGGTGTCGAGGGCCCGCACGGTGGTGACGGTGACCCTGGCCTGGAAACCGTCGGTCCATTCGCTGTCGAGGTCGTAGCGGACGTGGCAGACGGCCGCGCCGGTCTGCGCGGGGGCCGACGGGTGGCCCGCGGCAGCAGCGGTGGTGGAGGAGGTGCCCTGGGGTTCGGGGTCGGGGTCCTCGTGGCGCGGGGTGGCCGACGCGCTGTCGGCGGAGGGCCGCGGGGCCTCGTGGGTGACCGAGGCGGACCGGGTGGCGGTGCCGGACGGCAGGGAGGGGTGGGGATCGGCCACCGGCTGGCGGTCGTCGCCGACGGCCGCGGTGTCGGCGCCGTTGTCGCCGAAGGGCATCATCGACACCGCGAGGGCGAGCATCGAGACCAGGACGGCGGTGACGAGGAGCCCGTTGCGCACGGCGCGCGCCTTGTGGGCCCCGCCCTGCGCGTGCTCGCCGTCCGCGTCCTTGTCGTCGGGGCGGGGCGCGCCCAGGCGCACCTCGACGGCGCGGCGGCGGCGCTCCAGGTAGGCGAGGCCGCCCCAGCCGATCACGCCGCCGGCGAGGGCGGCGGGCAGTCCGCCGCCCTGGAGGCGCAGACAGGCCGCGGCCTCGGCGCACTCCACGCAGGTGGCGAGATGCCGGGAGAGGTCCTCGGGGGTGTCGGCGGCGGGCGAGCGGGTGACCGCGTCCAGCAGCCGACGGTAGCTGCGGCACTCCCCCTCGAGCGGTGTGTCGAGGTGGTTGCGGTGGCAGCGGTCCCGGAACAGGCCGCGCACCTGGTCGAGTTCCTCGCTCGCGGCGGCCGGGTCGAGCCCGAGCCTGCGGGCCACGGCCCGCACCGGCAGCGCCTCGACCTCGGCGAGCCAGAGCAGCGCCGCGTCCGCTTCCTGCATGTCGCGCAGGCCGCGCAGCGCGATGGGGCGGCGCAGGGGCGGGCCGGTGTAGCGGGCGGCGTGGTCCGAGTTGAGCCACAGGCGCAGGTCGGGGTCGAGCTTGTGTCCCTGGCCCGCGGCCTCCCAGGCGGCCGCCGTGGTGCGTACGGCGGTCAGCAGCAGGGGGATCCTGGGCAGCCCGGAGGGACGGCGGCCCGCGCCGCGCCGGCCGTTCGCCTCGGTCTCGCGGGCCTCGCGTATACCGAGCGCGAACGCGTCCCTGGCCAGTTGCTGGGCGGCCGTGGAACCGGCCGTGCACAGGTCGGCGTAGGAAAGCACCGCGTCCCAGCATTCCGAGAACAGTGCTGCCTCGGCGGCGTCCCGAGGGGTCGGCAGGTCGGGCATGGGTCTCCTGCATCCAGGATCGAGGTCAACTCGCCGTATCCGGCGAAGGAGTTGGGGGTACCTCGCGGCAGGGCCCGACCTTTTCACGTCCCCGTCACAACTGACAAGCGCCCTTTTCAGATGTCATGTCGTGACGGTCGCGCGGTCGGCGGGCCTGACATGAAAGCCCCCTCGGCTCCGCCCTACTGTACGGACTGCGACGGCACTTGTACTCACCGCGCGCATCACGCGTCACACCGCCGCGGTCTCGTCCACCCGGTTCGCCCCGGTCACGCCTCGTTCGCGGCCCCGGTCACGCCTCGTTCGCGGTCTCCTTCGCCGTCTCGTTCGCCGTCTCGTTCGCCGGGAGGCTGTCCATGAAGGAGCTCACGGAGAAGACGGCGTTGCCGGGGCCGGGCGGGCCGTATCCGGGCGGGGAGGAGAGGCCGAAGTCGTCCATCGTGGCCCGGTAGGCCTCCAGGAGCCGGATGTGGTACTCCAGCGGCGCGCCCTGCGGGTTGGCCTTGCCCAGCGGGGTCGTGGGCTCCGGGCACCAGGTGGTGAAGCGGGGCGTGATGCCGTGCGACATGAAGAAGCGCAGGCCCTCGGTGGTGGAGGCGATGGCCTCGTCGACGGAGGTGAAGCCGAAGGGCTCGGCCATCTCCACACCGGCCACGAAGTTGGGGATCACGTTGCGCGCGCCGAAGATCTCCGCGGAGTCCAGGATCCGCCTGTGCCACTCGTCGCGGCCGACGTAGCGCTCCTTGCCGGGGCAGTACAGCTCGAACAGCCGCCGGTCCCACACCTCGTAGTTGGGGTGGTAGATCTGCACGCCGTAGTCCTTGAACCGCTGGACGTCGTCCTTCGGCAGGGCCTGGGCGACGACCTTGCCGATCCAGCGGCCGGGGAAGCGCTCCTCGATGGCCTTGGCGTAGTGGCCGTAGAAGTCGGCCTCGTCGCGGCCGGCCACGGTCTTGGTGATCGCGCCGCCGGTGAGGGTGTAGGCGGTGGAGGTCTTCTGGGTGTCGTAGCGGTCGATGATCTCCAGCGCCTCCAGCACCTCCTCCACGTCCTTGACGCCCGTGTAGGGCCGCCCGGCGGCCTTGTGCTGGCGCCAGTTGTGGTTGATGTCGCAGTACTGGCACTCCTCCTTGGCGCCGAAGTACTGGCAGACCCGGAAGACGGTCAGGTAGATCAGGTAGCCCCACTGGATGGTGGGGGCAACCTCCATGACGGACTTCCCGTTGGAGAGCTTGTGCCGGTAGTACTCGGGCATGGGCGGCACGCCGACGTCGGCGATGCGCCGGCCGTCGAGGTAGAGCCCGAGCAGGCCTTCCGCGTCGGCGGCGACGCGGTAGGGCGAGGTCGGGTTCACGCGCACCGAGACGACGGTCCGGCGCAGGTCGTAGGGCCCTCCGGTGAGGATGATCTCCTCCGGCGGGCGCCGGAGCGCGGCCTCGCCGAGCTCGGGCAGGGTGCCGTGGTCGAAGGAGAAGATGAAGTACGACTTCGGCTTGACCTCGCCGGCCTCGTTGTCGCTCAGGGCCGACGGGTCGAAGGCCACGCCGCCCCGGAGCAGGTCCTCCTTGAAGACCGCCTCCCGCGGCACATGCGGAAAGCGCTCCATCAGATCCTCGACCAGCGCGGTACGGCTGCCCATCCCGACTTCTCCTCCGCCTCGGGTGTACGACTCCTCACGGTATGCCCACGGCCCCGCGCGGGTGCGGGCGGGGCCTCCGCGTGGCGCGAGACCCGCACAAAACGCCCGTACCGGGAGACGTTCGGCCGTCCGTCGGGACGAGGTAGGTTCAACAGGGACTTTCCGATCTCGATCCTCCCGGAGGGACGACCGCATGGCCGAGCTGGTGAGCAACTGGGCGGGCAACGTCACGTACGCCGCCAAGGAGGTGCACCGGCCGCGCTCAGCGGACGCGCTGCGCTCGGTCGTGGCGGGGAACGCGCGGGTGCGGGCGCTGGGCAGCGGGCACTCGTTCAACGAGATCGCGGAGCCCGGCGGCGAGGGGGTGCTGGTCTCGCTCGACGCGCTGCCGGCCGAGATCGACGTCGACACGGCCGCCCGTACGGTACGGGTCGGCGGCGGCGTCCGGTACGCGCAGCTCGCCCGGGAGGTGGACCTGCACGGGCTGGCGCTGCCCAACATGGCGTCCCTGCCGCACATCTCGGTGGCCGGGTCGGTGGCGACCGGCACCCACGGGTCGGGCGTCGGCAACGGGCCGCTCGCGGCGCCCGTACGGGAGGTGGAGATCGTCACCGCCGACGGGTCGACGCTGGTCCTCGGGCGCGGGGACGACCGGTTCGGCGGGGCGGTCACCTCGCTCGGCGCGCTCGGTGTGGTCGGCGCGCTCACCCTCGACCTGGAGCCCTCCTTCACCGTCGAGCAGCAGGTGTTCACCGAACTCCCGCTCGAAGGGCTGGACTTCGAGACGGTGATGGCTGCCGCGTACAGCGTGAGCCTGTTCACCGACTGGCGTGCGCCGGGCTTCCGGCAGGTGTGGCTCAAGCGGCGCACCGACCAGCCGCTCACCGACCGTCCGCCGGCCACGCCCGCCACGGAGGCGCTGCACCCGGTGCCGGGGATGCCCGCGGTCAACTGCACGCAGCAGCTCGGGGTGCCGGGTCCCTGGCACGAGCGGCTGCCGCACTTCCGGGCGGAGTTCACGCCCAGCAGCGGTGCCGAGCTCCAGTCGGAGTACCTGATCGAGCGGTCCCGCGCCCTGGCGGCGCTGCACGCGATCGACGCGGTCCGGGCGGCCGTCGCGCCCGTGCTCCAGATCTGCGAGGTGCGCACGGTGGCCGCCGACGAGCAGTGGCTGAGCCCGTCGTACGGGCGGGACACCGTGGCGCTGCACTTCACCTGGATCGAGGACACGGACGCCGTCCTGCCGGTGGTGCGGCGGGTGGAGGAGGCGCTGGACGCCTTCGACCCGCGGCCGCACTGGGGCAAGGTGTTCACCGTGCCGTCCGAGCGGCTGCGCGGGCGCTACCCGCGGCTGGACGACTTCCGCGCCCTGGTCCGGGACCTGGACCCGACCGGGAAGTTCACCAACGCCTTCGTTCGGGACCTGCTCGGCGGCTGACTTTGTACACCCCCTTTCCTAACCCCTTGTCGAAAGTCCCGGCCGCCCCATAGCCTGACGCCGCGCCGGTGCCGACGTGGCTCCGGCCGGGACCGGAAGGGACGAGGGCTTTCGGTGAAGCGCACGTCACGCGACATCCGCACCGCCAACCGCTACGAGGTGCTGCGCCAGATCATCGCCGCGTCGCCCACCTCCCGGCAGGAACTGGCGGTGGCCACCGGTCTCAGTCTCGCCACGGTCGCCACGCTGGTCGGCGAGCTGCTCGACCTGCGCATGATCACGGAGGTCGGCTTCGAGGACTCGGCGGGCGGCCGCCCCCGGGGTCTGGTGGCCGTCAACTCCGACGGCGGCGCGCTGATCGGTGTCGACATCGCGGAGACGTACGTCCATGTCGAGCTGTTCGATCTCGCGCTGAACGTGCTGGCCCGCGCGGAGGAGGACGTACGCCCCGGCGAGAGCCTGCCGGAGCAGGTGGTCGGCCATGTCGCGGCCGCCGTCGGCTCGGTGGTCGCCCAGGCCGGGGTCGAGGCGGCCCGGGTCCTCGGGGTCGGGGTGAGCGTGCCGGGCCAGGTGGACCGCGACACCGGGCTCTCGGAGTACGCGCCCAACTGGGACTGGCACGACGTGCCGCTGCTCGACCTGCTCGCCGAGCACATCGCCTACCCGCTGTATCTGGACAATCCGCTGCGCGCCTGCGCGGTCGCCGAGCTGTGGTTCGGGGCCGCGCGGGGCCACGAGGACGCCGTGGTGGTCAATCTCGGCACCGGCGTGGGCGCCGGGCTCGTCCTGGGCGGCGGGCTGCACCGGGGGGTCAGCAACAGCGCCGGCGAGTGGGGCCACACCACGCTCGTGCTGGACGGGCGGCTGTGCCACTGCGGCAACCACGGCTGCGTGGAGACGTACGTCGGCGCGCCCGGGATCATGGTGAACCTGCGGGAGCTGAGCCCGCGCAGCCCGTTGCTGCACCCCGGGGACCAGACGGCCACCGTCGACGCGCTGGCGCGGGGTGTGCAGGCCGGCGACCCGGTGGCGGTCAAGGTGGTCCGCGACACCGCCCGCTATCTCGGCGCCGCCGTCGCCGACCTGGTCAACCTCCTCAACCCCGAAGTGGTCGTACTGAGCAGCTGGGTCGCCTCCCGGCTCGGCGAGCCACTGGTCCGCGAAGTGCGCGAGGCCGTCGCCCGGCACGCGCTGCGCCGTCCGCTGGCCGCCACCGAGATCGTCCTCTCGCCCATCCCCACCGACCCGGTGTGCCTGGGCGCGGCCACCTTCGCCCTCGAAGGCGCCCTGCAGTCGGTGGGGCAGCGCGGCCCCAGGCGCGCCACCCCCGCGAGGAGCCGTACCGCACCGCCTTCCTGACGTTCGCAGGTGCGGGGCGGGCCCACCCCGGGCCCGCTCCGGGACGTGGCAACCCCTGGACCGAGGACCGCCGGTCACCTGAGCCGGCGGTCCTCAACTCCTTTGCGGCTTAGCCCTGTTCGTGATCCCGAACCGGAGGCAACGCTTCGGACGGGCTTCGTCCAACCCCTTGCCGAAGCCTTAGCAGAAGGTTAACGTCCCGCACCGCAACGCAAATGTCCGCCAGGCGGCGGCGCAGCCGTGGAGCCACAGCCGTACTCAAGACAAGGACGTCACCATGTCGGCATCGAGCAACAGCAACTGGTCCCGCCGATCGCTCTTCCGGGCCGCTGCGGGCATGGCGGCCGCGGGCACGCTGGCCGCCTGCGGCAGCAACAACGGCCGTGGCGGCGGGTCGGGTTCGGGCGAGCACCTCGTGCAGTACTTCCACGCCTACGGCGAGGCGGGCACCGAACAGGCCATCAAGAAGTACGCGAAGGCGTACTCGAAGGCCGACGTCAGCACGCAGTGGATCACCGGCTCCGACTTCGAGAGCAAGCTGTTCGCGACCCTGCTCACCGCGAACGCGCCCGACCTGTTCGAGTTCCACCCGCAGATCCAGCTCGTCAAGAGCGGCCAGGTGGCGGATCTGACCGACATCATCGACCCGGTCAAGTCCGACTTCAACCAGGCCGACATCGCCTCGCACACGGTCGACGGCAAGATATACGGCGTCCGGATGATCGACGACCCGCAGTTCTTCTTCTACCGCAAGTCGATGCTGGAGAAGGCGAAGGTCGAGGTGCCGCAGACCCTCGACGAGCTGATCGAGGCCGCGGCCAAGCTCACCACCGGCAAGGTCAAGGGCGCCTTCCTCGGCAACGACCTGCACTCGGTCATCAACCCGCTGATCTGGTCCTCGGGCGCCGACACCCTCACCGCGGACAACCGGCCCGCCTTCAACACCGACGGCGTCGCCGAGGGCCTGACGAAGATGCGCAAGCTGTTCACCAGCGGCAGCCTGCTGCTCGGCGCACCGGCCGACTACTGGGACCCGTCCGCCATCAACCAGGGTCTGTGCGCGATCCAGTTCTGCGGCATGTGGGCCATGCCGGCCATGCAGCAGGCCCTCGGCGACGACCTCGGCGTCTTCCCCTTCCCGAAGGCCACCGACGCCGGCAAGCCCTCGGTCTACAACGGCGGCTGGTCGATGTTCGTCAACGCCAAGGGCAAGAACGTCGACGCGGCCAAGGAGTACGTGAAGTGGCTGTGGATCGAGCAGAAGAAGTACCAGGAGGACTGGGCGCTGTCCTACGGCTTCCACATCCCGCCGCGCTCCTCGATCGCCGCGTCCGCCACCAAGCTCAAGTCCGGTCTGCCCGCCGACGGCGTCAAACTCTTCGGCGAGTACGGGCACTTCGACAACATCGGCTGGACCCAGGCCATGATCACCGCCACCGAGAACGTCTTCGCCGACTGCGTCCGCAAGGACGGCGACCCGAAGGCCTCGCTCGACACGGCCGAGAAGACGGTGTCCGCCGAGCTCGAGAAGCTCTTCGGATAGGCCGGCGGACAGACTTCGACATGGCGACGACGAGCAGGCTCGACCGTACGCGTCCCGCCCCGGCCGAGGCCGCCACGGCCCGGCCGCGGCGGGGGCCGCGGTCCAGCCCCACCCTCAACTTCTGGCTCTTCACCGGCCCCTTCCTCCTCGGCCTGGTGATCTTCGTCTACGTGCCCATCGGCTGGAGCGTCTGGCTCAGCTTCTTCGAGGCGCGTTTCACCGTCACCCCCGACAAGTTCACCGGGTTCGCCAACTACCGGCAGATGCTGGACAACGGCAACTTCACCGGCGCGCTGCTCACCTTCACCGTGTTCGCCGCGCTCATCGTCCCCACCACCTGGGCGCTCTCGCTGGGCCTGGCGCTGCTGGTGAACCGGATGCGCTTCATGCGGGCGTTCTTCCGCTCGGTGTTCTTCCTGCCCACCGCGTGCAGCTATGTCGCCGCCTCGCTGATCTGGAAGATGTCCCTCTTCAACGGTGTCCGCTTCGGCCTGGCCAACACCGTCATCGGCTGGTTCGGCGTGGACAACATCGCCTGGCTCGCCGACCCCGACCCGCCGTGGTACTGGCTGGTCCTCGTGACCGCCCGGCTGTGGCTCCAGTCCGGCTTCTACATGATCCTGTTCCTGGCCGCCCTCCAGAACATCCCGCCGGAGCTGTACGAGGCCGCCGCGATCGACGGGGCGAAGCCGGGCTGGCAGACCTTCCGGCACATCACGCTGCCGCAGTTGCGCGCGACCTCGACCGCCGTGGTCCTGCTGCTGCTCGTGGCGGCCTACCAGGCCTTCGACGAGTTCTTCAACCTGCTGTCGAAGACCACCTGGGGCCGGCCGCCGCTCGTCGAGCTCTACTACATGGCCCTCGGCCAGAACCAGGACTACGGCGCGGGCAGCGCGGGCGCGGTCATGCTGACCCTGCTGATCTGCGTGGTCACCCTGTTCCAGGGCAGGCTCATGGGATTCGGCCGGGGAGAGGAGTCCAGGTGAGCACCACCGCACCCCGCGCCGGCCGGGCCGCACCGCCGTCGTCCGGCCGCCCGCGGCGGGTCCGGCGCACCGGCCCGCTGGGCTCCACCGGTCTGTACCTCGCCATCGGCGTCGCCGCCCTGCTCTTCCTGATCCCGTTCTATCTGCTGGTGCGCAACGCGCTGTCCACGGACCCCGAGATCACCGGCGAGAACTGGAAGTTCTTCCCCACCGACCTCCAGTGGGGCAACATCACCGAACCCTTCCGCGACCCGACGGTCGACTTCGGCAGGTCGATGGTGAACTCGCTGGTCGTCGGCGTCCTGCACACGGTCGGCACCCTGCTGGTGTGCTCGCTCGCCGGCTACGGCCTGGCCCGCATCCCCTACCGGCACGCCAACAAGATCTTCTACGCCGTCCTGTTCACCCTGATGGTGCCCACCGCCGTCACCTTCGTCCCGAGCTTCGTGCTGGTCTCGTCGCTCGGCTGGGTGGACAGCTACCGGGGGCTGATCATTCCGGGGCTTTTCAGTGGTTTCACCTGCTTTCTGTTCCGGCAGTACTTCCTGGGGTTCCCCAAGGAGCTGGAGGAGGCGGCACGCGTGGACGGGCTCGGCTACTGGGGCGCGTACTGGCGGGTCGTCGTACCCAACTCGCTGAACTTCTTCGCGGCGCTGGCGACGATCACCTTCATCAACGGCTGGAACTCCTTCCTGTGGCCGCTGGTCATCGGCCAGGACCCGGGCGCCTGGACGGTCCAGGTCGCGCTGTCGTCGTACATGACCAACCAGACCGTCAACTACCACCTGATCTTCATGGCGACCGCCATCTCCCTGCTGCCGCTGCTCCTCGTGTTCCTCTTCCTCCAGCGCTGGCTGGTGCAGGGGATCGCGCAGACCGGCATCAAGGGCTGACGCCCTCCACCCAGGATCTGGAGACCGATGTCTGCTCGCACCTCCGTCACCGCAACCGACTACGTCGAGGACGTCTCCCCCGGCAGCGGAGCCCTGCCACCGCGCGCCTGGTACGCGTCCTCGGACGCCGCGTCCCTCTCCCTCAACGGCCGCTGGCGCTTCCGGCTGTCGCCGACCGCGGACGCGCGGGACGACTCCTTCGCCGAGGAGGGGTACGACGCCGGGGACTGGGCGGAGGTGACGGTCCCGGGGCACTGGGTGCTCCAGGGGCACGGTTCGCCCGTCTACACCAACCATCTCTACCCCTTCCCGGTCGACCCGCCGCACGTCCCGACGGACAACCCGACCGGCGACCACCTGCGCTCCTTCGACCTGCCCGAGGACTGGCCCGACCTCGCCGAGGGCGGCGCGGTGCTGCGCTTCGACGGGGTGGAGTCCTGCGCCCGCGTCTGGCTGAACGGCACGGACATCGGCGAGTTCAAGGGCTCCCGGCTGGCGCACGAGTTCGCGGTCGGACATCTGCTGAGGCCCGCCGGGAACGTGCTCGCGGTCCGCGTCCACCAGTGGTCGGCCGGCTCCTACCTGGAGGACCAGGACCAGTGGTGGCTGCCGGGCGTCTTCCGTGACGTGACCCTGCTGCACCGCCCGGCGGGCGGCGCCCTCGACTTCTTCGTGCACGCCTCCTACGACCACACCGCCGGCGAGGGCACCCTGCGTGTCGACTCCGACGTCGACGGCCGGGTGACGGTGCCCGCCCTGGGCGTCGACGTCGCCACCGGCGAGCCGGTCACCGTCCCGGTGCGGCCGTGGACCGCGGAGACCCCGCGCCTGTACGAGGGGGTGCTGGCCACCGAGGGCGAGCGGATCCCGCTGCGGATCGGCTTCAGGACCGTGCGGCTCGCGGACGGACTGATCCAGGTCAACGGCAGGCCGCTGCTGTTCAAGGGCGTGAACCGGCACGAGTGGCATCCGGAGCGGGGCCGCGCCCTCGACCGGGAGACCATGCTGGCGGACGTCCTGCTGATGAAACGGCACAACATCAACGCCGTCCGCACCTCGCACTATCCGCCCCACCCGGCCTTCCTCGACCTGTGCGACGAGTACGGCCTGTGGGTGATCGACGAGTGCGACCTGGAGACGCACGGCTTCACCGAACAGGGCTGGCGGGACAACCCCGTCGACGACGACCGCTGGACCCCGGCGCTGCTGGACCGCGCGGCCCGCATGGTCGAACGCGACAAGAACCACCCGTCCGTCGTCGTGTGGTCCCTCGGCAACGAGGCCGGCACCGGCCGCGGACTGACCGCGATGGCCGAGTGGATCCACGCCAGGGACGCCTCCCGGCTCGTCCACTACGAGGGCGACCCCGACTGCCGTGACACCGACGTGTACGCGCGGATGTACGCCTCCCACGCCGAGGTCGAGCGGATCGGACAGGGTCTGGACGGCGGCACCCACAAGCGGCGCCAACTGCCCTTCATCCTCTGCGAGTACGCCCACGCGATGGGCAACGGACCCGGCGGACTCGCCGACTACCAGCGGATCTTCGAGGCCCACGACCGGCTCCAGGGCGGCTTCGTCTGGGAGTGGATCGACCACGGCATCCGCCACCCCGAGCTGGGCTACGCCTACGGCGGCGACTTCGGCGAGGAGCTGCACGACTCCAACTTCGTCTGCGACGGCCTGCTGTTCCCCGACCGGGAGCCGTCGCCCGGACTCGTCGAGTACAAGAAGGTGATCGAGCCCGTGCGCATCGAGGGCGGCCCGGACGGCACCGTCCGGGTGACCAACCGGTACGACTTCGCCGACCTCTCCGCCCTCGCCTTCACCTGGTCCTACGAGCGCGACGGCGAGAGCGTCGAGTCGGGCACCCTGTCCGTCCCCGCGCTGGCGGCGGGCGAGTCGGCCGAGGTGAAGCTGCCGCAGTCGCCCGAGGAGTTCGGGGACGCGGAGACCCGGTGCACGGTACGGGCGCTGCTGGCGGCCGACACCGCGTGGGCGCCGCGCGGACATGTGGTCGGCTGGGGCCAGTTCGCCGTCACGCCCCGCACCCCGGTGCCGGTGGCCCCGACCGCGCGGCCCGTGCGCGCCGACGGCCGGATCGCCCTCGGGCCAGCCGTGTTCGACGCCCGCACCGGCCGGCTCACCTCGATCGGCGCGCTGGAACTGACCGGGCCGCGCCTGGACGTGTGGCGGGCGACCACCGACAACGACGACGGCGCCCCCTGGCAGTCGGACGCCCGCCACGGCGTGCTGTGGCGCCAGTTGGGGCTGCACCGGATGCAACACCGCCTGGACGCGGTGGAGTCGGGCGACGACACGCTGACGGTACGCACCCGGGTGGCGCCGGCCGCCCGCGAGGTGGCCCTGAACACGGTGTACCGGTGGGTCTCGGACGGCGACCGGCTGCGGCTGACGGTGTCCGTGACCCCCGAGGGCGAGTGGAGGCTGCCGCTGCCCCGGCTCGGCGTCCGCCTCGGACTGCCCGCCTCGACCGACCGGGTGCGCTGGTACGGCGGCGGCCCCGGCGAGGCCTACCCGGACACCAGGTCGGCTTCGCTGGTGTCGCGTTGGGAGTCCCGCGTCGACGGGATGCAGACGCCGTACGTCCGCCCGCAGGAGAACGGCGCCCGCGCCGACGTCCGCTGGGTGGAAGTCGGCGGCCTGCGGATCGAGGGCGAGCCGGAGTTCTGGTTCACCGCCCGGCGCTGGACCCCCGAACAGCTGGACACGGCCGCGCACCTGACGGACCTCACGCCCGGCGACACGGTGTGGGTCAACCTCGACCACGGCCAGCACGGCATCGGCTCGCAGTCCTGCGGCCCGGGCCCGCTCCCGCAGTACTTCCTGCACGCCGGACCCGCGGAGTTCTCCTTCGTCTTCTCCGTGACGGACTGACCCCGTCGGCGTCGCCGCGCGGGCCGGCCGGTCCGGTCCGGTCGCCGCGCGGGCCGGTCAGCCGTGAGCCGGTCCGCCGCGGCCCGGCCCGCGCAGCGGTGTGAACAGCGCGGCGACCGCGACCAGGACACAGGCCGTGCCGGCCACCAGTCCGACGGGCGCGGTGCCCCACCGCTGCGCCGCCCCGGTCAGGACGACCGCGCCGACCGGGGCGGCCGCGTACTGGAGGGTCCAGAAGGCGGAGGTGACCCGGCCCAGCAGATGTTCCGGGGTGACCTCCTGGCGCAGGGACAGCGAGCAGGTTCCCGCCACGGCCACGCAGGCCAGGAAGGCCGCGCTCAGGGCCGCGACGACGGGTACGTCCGCCGCCCGGCCGAGGCCGGCGAAGGCGAGCCCGCACCCCGCCACCGCGCCGGTCCAGGTGGGGCCGAAGCCGAACCGGCCGCGGACCCGGGCGACCAGCAGGGAACCGGTGATCGTGCCGAGCGCGCCGACGGCCATCACGGTGCCGACCGTGCCGTCGTCGTGCCCCAGGTCGTGTTTCACGTGGTAGATGACCAGGTCGGTCAGGCCCAGGGTGAGGAAGCTGAAGACGAACAGGAGGGCGGTCAGCGCGCGCAGCACCGGGTGGCCGTACAGGAAGGAGACCCCGGCCCGCAGGTCGCGCCACAGCCCGGCGCGTTCGGCCGGCCGGTCCTCGCCGTCCCCGGCCCGCCCCTGGAACCGTACGAGGACCATGCAGGCGGCCGACACCCCGAAGCTGGCCGCGTCCACGCCGACGGCCGCCGCCGGGCCCGTCCAGGCGGCCACCAGCCCGGCGCCCAGCGGGCCGAGCACACCGGCCGCGGCGGCGGTCGCGTTGAGCCGCCCGTTGGCCTCGGTCAGCCGGACGCCTCGCACCAGGCTCCGCACGACGGTGACGTAGCCGACGGCGAACAGCATGCCGACGGCCTCGCACAGCGGCAGGATCGTGTAGAGCAGCCAGACCTGCGGTCCGAACAGCCACACCAGCGGGATCACCCCGTACAGCACCATCCGTACGAGGTCGCAGCCGATCAGCAGCCGGCGGCGGTCGACCCGGTCCACCACCGCCCCCGCGAACAGCGCCGCCAGCACCGAGGCCGCACCGCCCACCGCCGTCAGCAGCCCCATCCGGGCGAGGGAACCGGTGGCCTGGAGCACCAGCAGGGGCAGGGCGATCAGCGCGAAGGAGTCACCGAGGACGGAGAGGGTCTGCGCGGCCCAGAAGATCCCGAAGTCCCGCTGCCGCCACAGCGGACGCTCGGCGGCGGGCGGCGGATCGTGCGGTCTGCCGTGCGCGGGCCCGGGCGGTCTCTCGTGCGCCCGCCCGTGCGGTGCGCCGCTGTCGTGCTCCCCGCCGTCGCGGCGCGCCTCGTGCGTCATCCGGCCCCCTGTGCCTCGAAGTCGTCGACCACCGTACGTCCCACCCCTGGCCGGGGCGGCGGTCGTGCCTGCGGCACGATGAGGCCATGCACCCCTTTCCGCCACACCACCGTCCCCTCCCCGACTTCGACCCGCGCCCCGTGCCGCCCGGCACGTACCCGCTGTGGGAGGAGGCGCTGGCCGTGGTCAACCGGGACCTGGCCGCGACCCTGCCGGAGCAGGGGGAACTGCGGCTGATGGCGCTGCCCCGTCCGGAGGAGGACGAACCGGATCAGGTGTACGTGGCGGTGGCCGACGGCACCTGGCACGGCAATCCGCTGAACCTCGACCTCGACCACGACTTCGACCGGGACGACCCGGTCGACGCGCTCGCGAACGTCGTCGACGCGGCGCAGGAGTCGGTCGTCGAGCGCCTGTGGCAGGCCTGGCCGCTGTGCGCCGAGCACGGCCTCGGCATGCACCCGCAGTACGTGGACGACCGGATGGTGTGGTGGTGTTCGGGCGGCGCCCGGCCGGGCGGGCAGGCGCACGTGCGCGCGGCGGTGGGAGAACTGGGAACGGGGTGACGTCCGCCCCGGAGGAACGCCCGGCGGTGCCCGGCACGACGTTCACAGTTTCCCCAACTACCCTTGTCCGCCACACTGGTTGACCGCACGCTGAGAACCGTCGTTCCACGCACCGCTCTCCCCAGGGTGCGTCCCCCCTCTTTCCGGGTGCGCCCTCCCCCTCCTCGACCGGAGACACCCCCACCATGAGACGACTCATCGGCACCCTCGCGGCCGTCGCGCTCGCCCTCACCGGCCTGGCCACCGCCGGCTCGGCGCCCGCGGCGGCGGCCGGCACCGGCACCTTCAACGTCCTCACCTACAACGTCGCGGGCCTTCCGGAAGGGCTGAGCTCCGGTCACCCGGCGACCAACACCCCACTGATCTCGCCGCGGCTGGGCACGTACGACATCGTGAACGTCCAGGAGGACTTCAACTACCACGCGGCGCTGTACGCGGGCGACGGCCACGCGTACCGCACCGCGACCAGCGGCGGGGCCGGGATGGGCGACGGCCTCAACACCCTCTCGGACTACCCGTTCGAGGACTTCCAGCGGGTCAGGTGGAACGACTGCACCGGCACCAACTGCCTGACCCCGAAGGGCTTCACGCTCGCCCGGGTGCGGCTCGCCGAGGGCGTCTTCGTCGACCTCTACAACGTCCACACCAACGCGGACGACACCGACGACGCGCTGGCCGCCCGACGCGCCAACATCACCCAGCTGTCCGCCTTCGTCCAGGCGAACTCCGCGGGCAACGCGGTGATCGTGATGGGCGACACGAACACCCGGTACACCCGCGGCGGCGACAACATCCGCACGCTCGCCGACGACAACGGCCTGACGGACGCGTGGGTGAAGCTGGTCAAGGGCGGTACGCGGCCGACGCAGGGCGCGGACGCGCTGCTGTGCCCGACCACGGCGCCGACCGACGACTGCGAGGTGGTGGACAAGATCCTCTACCGGGGCAGCAGGCTGGTCACCCTCGACGCGACCCGCTACCACGACGAGTGGGCGAAGTTCCTCGACCCGTCGGGCGGCAACCTCTCCGACCACTTCCCGCACACGGTCGACTTCTCGTACACCCTGAACTCCGCGCTGAAAGCCAGTGACTTCTTCGGCGGCACGGGCGGCACGGCCTTCAACGACGCCGACGACCTGCCGGCCGCCCTCGCCCCGCGCACGCTGACCCTGCGCGGCGGCGCCCGGCTGGACGCGGTGTCGCTGACGCACGACGGCGGTACGACACTGACCCACGGCGGCACGGGCGGCACGGCGGTCTCGCTGACCCTGGCGTCCGGCGAGCACCTCACCTCGGTGAAGCTGACCGAGGGTCAGAAGAGCGGCCAGACACGGATCTTCTCGGCCGCCTTCGGCACCGACAAGGGCCGCGGCCTGACCGCCGGTACCGCCACGTCCGGCACGAAGACCTTCACGGCGCCCACCGGCTGGCAGATCGTCGGCTTCACCGGCCGCTCGGGCGACGAGATCGACAAGCTGGGCGTGGTGTACGCGCCGATCGGCTGACCGGCGGCGGCACGCGGACTGCCTAGACTGGGCTGCACCCTGGAGGCTCCGGGTTGCAGCCCAGTGATACGGAGGCAGTACCGCATGGCCCGTGCCGGCCTCACGACCGAGCGGGTCGTCGCAGCCGCCGCCGACCTCGCCGACGAGGCCGGTTTCGAGAACGTCACCGTGTCCGCGCTGGCCCGGCACTTCGGGGTGAAGGACGCGAGTCTGTACTCGCACATCAAGAGCCTCCAGGACCTGCGGACCCGGCTCGCGCTGGCCGCGGGCGGCGAGCTGATCGACCGGATCGCGGCGGCCGTCGCCGGACGCGCGGGCAAGGACGCCCTGACCGCCTTCGCGGGCGCCTACCGCGCGTACGCGCTGACCCACCCGGGCCGGTACGCCGCCACCCAGAGCCGTGTCGACCCGTCCGTGGTCGCCGGCTCCCCCGCCCTGCTGCGCACCGCCGAGATCACCTACGGCATGCTCCGCGCCTACGGCCTCGACGAGCCCGACCTCACCGACGCCGCACGACTGCTGCGCAGCACCTTCCACGGCTACTGCGCCCTGGAGGCGGGCGGCGGCTTCGGCGCCCCGCGTGACGTGCAGAAGTCCTGGGACCGCGCCGTCGACGCCCTGCATGTGGCCCTGGAACACTGGCCGCGCGAGGCGGGGAGCCACCGGCCCTAGGCCGTGTCGCCGAGCGCCTGCACCTCGTCGTACGTCGGTACGGTGCCGCCCGGTGCGCGGCCGGCCGCGATGTCCGCCACCGTCTCCAGGGCCGCGCCCAGCGCCCGCCGGTACAGCAACGAGCCGACACTGATCCGGCGCACGCCGAGGTCGGCGAGCCGGCCGACGGTCGGCCCCGCGGGCGCGTAGAGGATGTTCAGCGGGACGTCGAGCGTACGCACCAGTTCGGTGATCCGGCGCGGATCGGTCAGGCCGGGCACGAACACCCCGTCGGCGCCCGCCTGTCGGTAGGCGTCCAGGCGTGCCGGCGTGCCCTCCCCGTCGCCGAGCCAGTAGGTGTCCGTACGCGCGTTGACGAAGAGGCCGGGAGCGGCGCGCTTCACCGCGGCGATCTTCGCGGCGTGCGGGGCGACGGGCCCCAGTCCGTCCTCCAGGTTGATGCCGGCCACCCCCAGTGCCGCCAGCTCGCACGCGAACGCGGCGACCTCGTCGGGGTCGTCGCTGAAACCGCCCTCCGCGTCGACCGACAGCAGGAACGGCCGCGAGCCGAGGGAGCGGGCGAGCCGTAGGGTCTCGTCGCGGGTCGCGGCGGCGCCGTCGGGCAGCCCGACGGCCGCGGCCACGCCGAGGCTGGTCGTGCCGACCGCGGGGAAGCCGCGGGCGGCCAGGGCCAGCGCGGAGGCGTGGTCCCAGGCGTTGGGCAGGAACAGCGGCTCGTCGGCGTGGTGCAGGGCGGCGAAGGGCGTCGGGGCGGCTCCGTCACGGCGGGACGGACGGTTCGCGGTCATACCCGCAGGCTAGGGCCGCGTCGCTTCGGCGCGGACCGAAGTGTGCGGGCACCCGGCCCCGGACTCCCGGGCCCGACGCGGCGAGCCCGGGAGCGGCTCCGCACCGGTGCCTCAGCTCGCGCGCTCCGCCGCGCTGCGCTCCACGCAGAACTCGTTGCCCTCCGGGTCGGCCAGTACCGCCCATCCCGTGCCGTCCTCCTTGCGACGGTCGTCGACCAGCCGGGCGCCCAGCGCGAGCAGCCGCTCGACCTCCTCGTCCCGGGTGCGGTCCTGCGGCTGGAGGTCGAAGTGGACTCGGTTCTTGACCGCCTTGGGCTCCGGCACGGTGACGAACAGCAGGCCCGCGCCCTCGATCAGCGCCTCCGGGTCGCCGGGGTGGTCGTCGTCGTGCAGGGGCTGGTCGAGAACCTTGGACCAGAAGCTGCCGAGGGCGTAGGCGTCGGCGCAGTCGACGGTCACATGACGGATCAAGGAAGACATACGGCGATTCTGGTGCCCGCCCGGGAACGGGGCAACGGGGCATCAGAGCAAAGTGGTTCACTCCCGCACCCGGACCGCCACCCCGTGCCCGTCGAGCCGCGCCCGCAGCCGGGGTCCCCGACTCCAGTCGACGTCCAGCTCCCCTGCCGCGTCGACCCGTACGGACACCGTCTCCTCCAGCGGTCCGGGGTCCGGCGCAGCGGTCAGCCGGGCCAGCGCCACGAAGAGCGTGTCGCCGTCACCGGTGACCCCGACGAGCCCGGCGCCGTCCGCCGGCTCCTCGCGTTCCACAGACTCCCCGAAGCCCGCCGGGTCCACGAGGCCGACGGCGGGGCGCAGTTCGGCGCGGATCCCGTCCGGCGCCGCCCACCCGGTCACCCGTACCGGGGTGCCGGGGGCCGCGCCCGACACCAGATGGGCACGCACCTCCGCGGCTCCACGGGCCAGCACCAGGCTCGTCACCCGGACGCCGGAGGCGGTGGTGTGCCGCGAGGCGGCCCAGCCCTCGCCCACACCCAGCGGTTCGATCCCGGTGCGGCCCGGCTCGTCGCCGACGATCACGCTGTTGTCGTACGACGTCGAGGGCGCCGTCACGGTCGAGTAGGCGAGGCGCGTGTAGTAGGGGTCGTAGCGCACGTCCTCGCTGCCGTGGTTGTGCAGGCGCACCAGGCCGTCCGAACGGGTCGACTGGAGCAGCCAGTTGGGGGCCCGGACCGGGGTGAGCGCGTCGGCGCGCTCCGCCGGGCCGGGTTCCTCGGGCGCCGTCCAGACCGGGTGGTCCGGCGGGAGGAGCAGACCGAGGAAGCCCTTGCTCGCCCAGTACGGGGACGCCGGTCCCGAATAGCCCTGGAGGACGGACTCGTCGGGGCCGTGCCAGCCGAGCGTGAGCAGTCCGCGTCCGTCGACCGCGCCCCGGCCGAGGAAGTACCTCAGCGCGCCCGAGGCGAGTCTGCGGGTCTCGCCCGGGGTCAGCGGGGTGCGCCCGGTGAGGGCGCCCAGCCACAGCGGCGCGGCCGTGGCGAAGCGGTAGGTCAGCGAGCGGCCCTGCCGCAGGGGCGCGCCGTCCGCGCCGAACAGGCGGGCGTAGTCGGCCAGATGGCGTTCGAGCCGCCCGCCGTACAGGTCGAGCAGGCGGGGGTCGTCCGCCAGCCAGGCGTGCAGCACCGGGTAGAGGTGCATGGCCCAGCCGTTGTAGTAGTCGAACTTGCGGCCGTCGCCGTCGGTGTACCAGCCGCCGCCGACGTACCAGTCCTCGATGCGCGCCAGCCCGTGGTCGACCGCCTTGCGGGCGGCGTCCGGTTCGTGGCCGATCTCCTGGAGGAAGCCGCCGACCGTCACCGGGAACAACTCCCAGTTGCAGGGCCAGGGTTCGGCGGTGAGCGCGTCGGCCAGCCACTCGGCGGCCCGCCCGCGCACGGTGTCGTCGAGGCGGTCCCACAGCAGGGGCCGGGTCAG
This sequence comes from Streptomyces sp. NPDC104096, assembly GCF_055584385.1. Taxonomy (NCBI): domain Bacteria; kingdom Bacillati; phylum Actinomycetota; class Actinomycetes; order Kitasatosporales; family Streptomycetaceae; genus Streptomyces; species Streptomyces sp. NPDC104096. Next base: position 25,021 of record NZ_JBVJMD010000008.1, on the reverse strand, counting down.
TCGCAGGGCGAGCGCGATCGACGCGGCCTCGACGAGCGGCTGGCCGCGGTCCTCGATCCGGGGCCAGACCCCCGCGACCCCGGCGGCGAGGCCCTCGGCGTAGCGGCCGAGGGCGGTCTCGTCCCGGCGGAAGGCGGCCAGCAGCAGCGTACGGGCGTACCCCTCCAGGCCGTCGGAGAGGTGGCCGGACCAGCTCTGGCGGGGGCCGGGCAGGTGGTAGAGGGCGCGGTCCTCGGTGGCGTACGGCTCGACCGCGGCGAGCAGGGCGTCGGCGGCCGTCTCCCAGTGGGCGCGGGTGCAGCCGGTGGCGGGGCTGAGCGTGTGGTCGGGCGGGGGCAGTCGCATCGGCGGTCTCTCCTTCCGGCGGGACCTGGGACGCCCCGGTTCCGGTCGGGACGCCCCAGGCGTTCAACGGGTACTCATCCCATCCGCACCCGGCCCTGCGGCACCAGATGCTGTGCGAGGAGTTCGTCGCGGACCAGGCCCGCGTACACCGTGGCGCCGTGGGCGGAGGTGTGGGTGTTGTCGCGTTTCTCGTTGTAGAGGTACAGCGCCTTGGAGCCCTCGACGCCCAGGGACTCCACCAGTGCCTTCGTCCTCGCCGTGAGGTCGATCAGCGGCACGTCCTCGGCGGCGGCGACCTCGCGGATCACCGCGGGGTGGTTCACTCCGAGGCCGTTGACCAGGAGGGCGATGTCGTTGTCGAGGGTGCCGTCGGAGTTGAACCAGCGCCGGACGACCGGCGTGACGAGGACGGGTCGGCCGCCCTTCTCCCGGACGCCCGCGACCAGCGTCTCCAGGTTGGCCCGGTAGGTCGCCTCGTCAATGGTCTTGTCGTTGTGGGCGAGCTGGACCAGGACCAGGTCGCCGGGGCGGACGAGCGGCTGGACGGTGGCCCACAGCTGCGGGTTCTCCAGATAGGTGACCGTGCTCTCCCCGGAGTCCGCGTGGTTGGCGACGGAGACGCCTCTGCGGAGGTACTGCGGGAGCTGCTGGCCCCAGCCGGTGTAGGGCTCGGCCGGCTGGTCGCAGACGGTGGAGTCGCCGACCAGGAAGATCTGGCGGGGGTGGCGGGCCGGGACGACCCGGATGCCGGCCAGCGCGGGCGCCGTGCCGCCGATCGTCAGGTCGAGACCGGCGGTGCCGTCGGGGCCGGTCGGCTCGCCCTCGGGGGTGCGGACGTCCATCGTGAAGCCGCGGACGGTCCGGGCGCCGGGCGCCGCCGCCGTCTCCGGGAGGAGGGCGCGCCGCGTCTCGCCGCCGACGCTCGTGCTCGACGCGCCGTCGCCGCCGAGCAGCACCGTCACGTCGTACGTGCCGGGCGGGACGTCGAAGTGGCAGGCGGTGGCGGTGCAGTGGTCGAGGCCCGGCGGCCGTGGCCCGGTGTGGGCCCGGGCGGGTACGGCGGGCAGGGCGGCGGTCAGCGTCATCGCCGCCAGCACGGCGAGCTTGAAACGTCTCACTTGCGGCTCCTCCTCAGGGGACAGGGCCTGGCGGCTGGACGGTACCGCTGCCTGCAAGCGCTTTCTAGTCCATGGCCAGATTTTGCACGACCACCGACCCGCAGGCAGTGAAAGCCCTTTCGCGAAATCGATTCAACTGCCACTCTGCCAACCGCACCCGCACCCCCACACCTCCCGGAGGAGGCACCCCCATGTCCGGATCACCGAACGGATCCGTAGGACGCCGTACCTTCGTGCTCGGCACCGCGGCCGCCGTCGGCTCGGCCGCCCTCGCCGGACCGCTGGCCGGCACCGCCTCGGCGGCGAGCTTCGGCTGGAGCGACGACGGCTCCAACTACGTCGTCGACACCGGCGCCGACCTCGTCTTCAAGGTCGGCAAGACCAACGGCGACCTGACCTCGCTCGCCTACAAGGGCACCGAGTACCAGGGCTACGGCGGCAAGAACTCGCACGTGGAGTCCGGCCTCGGCACCTCCACGGTCACCATCGCCCAGTCCGGCACCACGATCCTGGTCTCGGTCGCGTACGGCACGCTGAAGCACTACTACGCGGCCCGCAGCGGCGAGAACAACGTCTATCTGTGGACCGACAAGGCCGACACCTCGGTCTCCGCGACCCGCTACATCGTCCGCGTCAAGGCCGGCCTGTTCCTCAACGACGAGCCGGACTCCTACACCTACGCGCCGACCGTCATCGAGTCCGCGGACGTCTTCAAGAAGTCCGACGGCCAGACCCGCGCCAAGCACTACTCCAAGCTGCGGGTGATGGACTACAGCTACGTCGGCTGGACCACCGGCGGCGTCGGCCTGTGGATCGTGCGCAGCAACCACGAGAAGGCCTCCGGCGGCCCCTTCTACCGCTCCCTGCTGCGCCACCAGAGCGCGGACGGGGGCGGTCTGTACGAGATCCTGTACTACGGCGAGAACCAGACCGAGTCCGAGCGCTTCGGCCTCCAGGGCCCCTACGTCATCGCCTTCACGGACGGCGGCGCCCCCTCCTCGTCGCTGTACCCCGGCACCCTGACCACCTCGTGGGCGGACTCGCTGGGCATCTCCGGATACGTCTCCGCGAGCGGCCGGGGCCGGGTCGCGGGCGTCGGCATCACCGGCCGGAACACCGCCTACGCGTACACCGTGGGCCTGGCCGGCCCGGCCGCGCAGTACTGGGGTTCGGCACGCTCGTCGGACGGATACTTCTCGATCGCGGGGGTGCTGCCGGGGTCGTACACCCTGACCGTCTTCAAGGGCGAACTCGCCGTGTACACCACGTCGGTGACGGTGACGGCGGGCGGCACGACCACCCTGAACACGATCGCGATCCCGTCCTCGAACGATCCGTCCAACGCGAGCGCGATCTGGCGGATCGGCGACTGGAGCGGCTCCCCGAGCGGCTTCAAGAACGCTGACCTGATGACGTACGCGCATCCGTCCGACATCCGGGCCTCCTCCTGGACCGGGAACGTGGTGATCGGCAGCGGCACGGAGACCTCGGCCTTCCCCTGCTACCTGTGGAAGGACGTCAACAGCGGGATCGTCGTGTACTTCAAACTGACCGCCGCCCAGGCCGCCGCCGCGCACACCCTGCGCATCGGCGTGACGACGGCCTACGCCAACGGCCGGCCGCAGGTCGTCGTCAACGACACCTGGACCTCCGCCGTCCCCTCGCCGCCCACCCAGCCGAGCACCCGTTCGCTGACCGTGGGCTCGTACCGCGGCAACAACTACACGTTCACCTACAGCGTCCCGGCGTCCGCCTGGCTGACGGACACCAGCGCCTACAACACGCTGAAGATCTACGTGGCGAGCGGCTCGGGGACGACGTCCTATCTCAGCGCGGGCACCTCGGTCGACGCGATCGACCTGCTCGCCTGACCTGCTCTCACGTCCCGCGTGTCCACTGCTGGTTGGTGGCTCCGTTGCAGGTGTACGTGATGACGGCGGCGGAGTTGGCGGTGGACGCGCCGGACACGTCCAGGCACTCGCCACTGGCGCGCGCCTTGACCAGGACGTAGCTGCCGGAGGCGGTCACCGACCACTGCTGAGCGGTCGCGCCGGTGCAGTTCTCCTGGGTGACAGTGGTGGCGTTCTCCGTCAGGCACAGGGAACTGCCCCGCCCCACCAACGCGTAGTAGCCGCCGCCCAGGTCCTTGAACCACCACTTCTGGTTGGTGCCGCCGTTGCAGGTGTACTGGCTGATCGCTGCGCCCTGCCGGAGCGACTGGTTCGGCACGTCGGCGCACTTGGCGCTGTGCCGGGCGATCAGGGTGTCGTACGTGGCGCCGGTACCGGTCACCGTCCCGGCGGCCGTGTCGACCGTCACCTCCGGGGACCAGGACAGGGACAGCGAGGTCGAGGTCGGGAAGGCCAGCGGCAGCCAGACGTAGCGGGAGTCGTTGACGGTCCCGCCGAAGGAGTCGCCCCAGCGGTCGCCCATGTAGAGGTATGCGGTGCCCGAAGTCCCCTGGACGGGAAGGACGTACGCGGTCTGCGAGCCGAACGCCGTGGAGTCGCCGACGTTCGTCATGGCCGTCCAGGGGCCGGACAGGGAGGTCGCGGTGGCGTACTGCTGCTGGTTGGGGCTCCAGCCGGTCGCGCCCGAGGTCAGCATGAAGTAGACGCCGCCCCGCTTGAACAGGGCCGGGGCCTCCCGGTGGCCGCCCGCCCAGGGGTTGGCGACCAGGGCGGCGATGCCGGTGTAGTCGGCGGTCAGCCGGTAGATGTGCAGGTCGTAGTTCTCGTTGGCGGCCGAGACCATGTATCCGGTGCCGTCGGTGTCGACGAAGGCGGTGAGGTCACGGGACATGTACGAGCCGAGCGGCTGGAAGCTGCCCTGGTAGGTGTAGCCGCCGTCGACGGTGGCGGAGACCGCGACCGCGGCCCGGGCCTGGCTGTAGTCGGTGCCGTTCTCCTTGTGCATCCACATCACGAACTTGCCGGTGGACGCGTTGTAGATCACCTTCGGTCGTTCGATGTAGGCGGTGGCCAGTTCGGCGGCGCTGGACTGGGTGAGGACGTGACTTCGGAACTCCCAGTTCTTCAGGTCGGTGGAACGGTAGGCGTCCACGTACCTGAAGGTGTTGTCGGCGTTGCGGTCCTCGCCGAACCAGTAGTAGTAGGAGCCGACCTTGATGACCCCGCCGCCGTGGGTGTGCACGGCGGCACCCGAAGTGTCCGTGAACTGGGTGCCGTTGGCGATCGTCTGGGCCGCGGCGCGGGCGTTCGCGGCGGCCCCGAGGACACCGGCGAGGGCGCAGCACAGGGCGAGCAGGACAGCGTGGACGCGTCTCATGGGGACTGCCTCTCGGTGGGGGGAACACACGAGGCCGTTCGAGATGACGAACGACATGTGGCATGACGAACGCGGAAAAGGTAAGGGTGGGCTCCGGGGAGGTCAACGGGTCACGCGGGGCGAAAAACGTCGGGGGTCGGTCGTCGGAAAAGGTCGAAGTGATCGGTTGTCGGGGGCGATCGGTCCTCGGGGCGATCGGTCTTCGGGGCGATCGGGTCGTCGGACCGGTCCGGGGTGCGTTCCCGGGCCCGTCGACTAGCGTCGTCCCATGAACAGCCACCTTCCCTCCGGGACTCTCGCCGAGGCCCTGGCCGCGGGCCCGGTCGTCCTCGACGGCGGGATGTCCAACCAGCTGAGGTCCGCGGGGCACGACCTCGGCGGCGCGCTGTGGTCGGCCCGGCTGCTCGCCGAACGGCCCGAGGCGCTCACCGAGGCCCACCTCGCCTACTTCCGGGCGGGCGCCGACGTGGCGATCACGGGCAGCTACCAGGCCACCTTCGAGGGCTTCGCGCGGCACGGCATCGGCCACCAGGAGACCGTCCGGCTGCTCGGCCTGAGCGTGGAACTGGCCCGCGAGGCGGCCCGGCAGGCCCGCGCCGGGGGCGTCGGGCGCCCGCTGTGGGTGGCCGCGTCGGCGGGCCCGTACGGGGCGATGCTCGCCGACGGCTCCGAGTACCGGGGCCGCTACGGCCTGGGCGTCGGCGAACTGGAACGCTTCCACCGGCCCCGGCTGGAGGCGCTGGCCGCCGCCCGCCCCGACGTCCTGGCCCTGGAGACCGTCCCCGACACCGACGAGGCCAGGGCGCTGCTGCGGGCGGTGCGCGGGCTCGGGGTGCCGGCCTGGCTGTCGTACTCCGTCGCGGGCGACCGCACCCGGGCCGGGCAGCCGCTCGCGGAGGCGTTCGCCCTGGCCGCGGAGGCGGACGAGGTCGTCGCCGTCGGCGTGAACTGCTGCGCGCCGTGGGATGTGGACGCCGCCGTCGTCACCGCGGCGCGCGTCACCGGCAAACCGGTGGTCGTCTACCCCAACAGCGGCGAGGCCTGGGACGCCGAGGCCCGCGACTGGACGGGCCGTCCCTCCTTCGCCGCCGAACAGGTGCGGGGGTGGCGGGAGTCGGGCGCGCGGCTGATCGGCGGCTGCTGCCGGGTCGGCCCCGAGGAGATCGCCGCGATCGCCCGGACCCTGCGTCCCGGGGCATAGGCCCGGCCGCGAAGTCCCGTGCGGGACACGGGACATCGGGCGGGGCACGGGTGGTCAGTGCCGACGGACACCGACCGAGCGGCGCAACCTCCGTACCGCCGACCGCAGTTCCGTACCACGCGCGGATCTGCCGGACGACAGGTCCGATGCGGGCGTGGGTTCCGGAGCGCCGGCGTCGGCGGCCCACAGGGCCAGTTCGGCGTCCTGTGGACCGTGGACGACATACGGGTCGCCGTCGCCGAACAGCTGCACCGGACGCGTGGCGTCCCAGGCCTGCCACCCCGGATCGCCCTCGACGGCGAACCGCACCCACGCCCGGTGCATCGCGTCGGCCAGTGCCCGCGGCGCGCCCTCGCCCGCGAGCTTGCGTGCCTCCGGGACCTCGCCGGTGTCGAACACGAAGCCGAGCTCCAGGGCGTGACAGGCACCGAGGCCGGGCCGTCCCGACGGCCACGCGAACTCGTAGACGTACGACGATCCGGGCCGGGCGTCGGCCAGCCGGTGCAGCGGGATCCGCAGCAGGTGGTCGGTGACCAGCTGGCCGACGATCTCGGCGGTGCCCGCGTCGGGGCGCAGGGCGCGGTAGCCGCGCACCACCTCGCCGCCGCAGTGGCAGCGGGCCATGGCCCCGGCCAGGGCGACCGGGCCGAGCCGGTCGACGCGTTCCAGCAGTCCGCCCGGCACCAGCCACAGCCGGTACTCGTCCCGGGTCCAGCCCAGCAGCAGGTCGGTGTCCCGGGCGACGGCGCCCTCGACCAGGGCCTCCAGCGGGTCGCGGGGCACGAGGTCGCCGTCGACGACGATGCCGAAGGCGGGCCCGCCGAGCACCGGGCTGCTGAGGCGGCCGGTCTCGGCCTGGGCCCTGAGCAGCACCGCCGGGTCGACGGCGGCGAAGGCCTCGGCGGTCGCGGGGATCTTCAGCCGGGTCGCCATCCGGCGCACCATGCGCCGCACCTTGTCCCGGTCGAGGGCCTCCGGTGGCCCGCTCTGGAGCACGGCCCGCCGGAACAGCCCCTGCGCCTGCGGGGCCGCGATCAGCGCGCCGACGCTGATCGCGCCCGCCGACTGCCCGCACAGGGTCACCCGCCCGGGGTCCCCGCCGAACGCCTCGATCGACTCGTGCACCCAGCGCAGGGCGGCCAGCTGGTCGTGCAGGCCGGGATTGGCGGGGGCGTCCGGGAACAGTCCGTAGCCCTCCACGCCCAGTCGGTAGTTGACCGAGACGAACACGACCCCGTCCCGGGCGAAGGGCTGCCCGTCGTACACGGGCACGGCGGACGAACCGCGGGTCAGCGCGCCGCCGTGCAGCCACACCAGGACCGGCAGCCGGGCGCCGGGGCCCGGCTCCGGTGTCCAGACGTTCAGGTTGAGCCAGCCCTCGCCCGCCACCACGGGGTCGGACAGGTACTGCGCGAAGGCCTCCGAGTACGGGGGTTTCGGCGCCGTCGGCCCGAAGGCTCCCGCGTCCCGCACACCGTCCCAGGGCTCGGGCGGCACGGGCGGCCGGAACCGGCGGGGGCCGACCGGAGGGGCCGCGTACGGTATGCCCCGGAACACCGCGGCGCCCCGCTCGTATCTGCCGCATACGGCCCCGTACGGGGTTCTGACCACGGGGTCCGTCCGGTCTGCCGTCATCTGCCCACCAGCCCTTCGCCGCGCTCACGCACCGGTAAGCCAAGAGCAACACAGCGGCGCGCGGTATTCCGCCGCACGAGCCTCTCGCTGGGCCGTTCGGCGTACCACCTCCCGGCCGAGCCCCGCCCGGCACACCGGCCGCCCACCGGCCGCACGCGCAGCCGCGGACCGGCGCGGCTCCCGAGTCCCGGGAACCTGGGACCGGCGCGGATCCCGGACTTCGGGGGCCCGTCCCGCCGATTGACCCGCCTCCCGCCTGGATCTACGTTGGAGGGCGCTTTCAGAAAGCGTTTCCTACGCGCCCCAGGAGGGTCATGCCCAGCACCCAGCCGCCCCTGGCCGTGTTCGCCATGGACCCGGCGCACCTCCCGCAGCTCTTCCCGGCACCCCTGCTGGCCCGGCTCCGGCGGACGGCCGTGATCGACCCCGGGCTGGTGGTGCGCGACTTCGCCGATCCCGCCGCCGCGCGGGCCCTGGCGGGGGCCGACGTCCTGATCACCGGGTGGGGCTGCCCCCGGCTGGACGGCGACGCGCTGGCCGCCGCGCCCCGGCTGCGCGCGGTGCTGCACTCCGCGGGCTCGGTGCGCCCGGTGGCCGGGGAGGCCGTGTGGGAACGCGGGATCGCCGTGTCCAGCGCGGCCGCCGCCAACGCGCTGCCGGTCGCCGAGTACACCCTCGCGATGATCCTGCTGGCCGGGAAGGACGCCTTCGCCCGGCGCGAGCGCTACCGCGAGACCCACGCCGAGCCGTCCCCCGCCGAGCGCGCGCGCACCGGCAACCTGGGCCGCCGGGTCGGGATCGTCGGCGCCTCGCGGGTCGGGCGCCGACTGCTGGAACTGCTGCGCCCGTTCGACTTCGAGGTCCTCCTGCACGACCCGTACGTCGACGCCGCCGAAGCCCGCGCGCTGGGCGCCGAGCCGCTGGGGCTGGCGGACCTGCTGCGCCGCAGCGACATCGTCAGTCTGCACGCCCCCGACCTGCCCGAGACCCGGCACCTGCTCGACCGCGGGCGGCTCGCCCTGATCCGCGACGGCGGCATGCTGATCAACACCTCCCGGGGCGCGCTGGTCGCCCCGGACGCCCTCACCGACGAACTGGTCTCCGGCCGGCTGCACGCGGTCCTGGACGTCACCGATCCCGAGCCGCCGCCCGCCGACTCCCCGCTGTACCGGCTGCCCAACGTGTTCCTCACCCCGCACATCGCGGGCTCGCTCGGCAACGAGCTGGAGCGGCTCGGCCGGGTCGTCGTCGAGGAGCTGGAACGTCTGGCCGCGGGCCTGCCCCTGGCGCACGAGGTACGGCACGCGGACCTGGCCAGGGCCGCCTGACGGCAGCCTCCGCACGGACGTCGCACGGGCGTCGGACGGAATCCGCACGGAATCCGCACGGTGTCCCGGGGGGTCCGCGGCCGGGTCAGACGATTTTCGACGCAACCCTTGATCCCCGCCGGGACACACCTAGGATAGTAAGCGCTTTCTGCACGCCGGTGTCCAGAGAGGTGGTGCCCGATGGTCCGTACGGGGTCTGCGAGTGCGGCGGCCGGACCGACGCTGGCGGTCGTGGCCCGTGAGGCGGGGGTGTCGGTGCCGACCGCGTCCAAGGTGGTCAACGGCCGGGAGGACGTCGCCCCCGAGACGCGCCGCCGGGTCACGGAGGCGCTGGACCGGCTCGGCTATGTCCGCAGGCCCCGGTTCGACACGATCAGGACGCCCCGGCTGGTCGATCTCGTCGTGCCCGCGCTGGACGGTGCACGGTCGGGCGCGGTGCTGCACGGGGTGGAGGAGGCGGCCCAGGACACCGGCCTGGACGTGGTCGTCTCGGCCGACGCCCCCAGGCCGGGAGCCGCGCGGGGGCAGCACGGCTGGCTGGACCGGCTCACCGCGCGCGGCTCGGCCGGCGTGCTGCTCAACCTGGCCGAGCCGACGCCGTCCCAGTACGCCCGGCTCGACCGGCTCCGCATCCCGTACGTGTTGATCGACCCGGCGGTCGAGCCACCGCCCGGCGTGGTGTCGGTGGGGGCGGCGAACTGGCAGGGAGGGGTCACGGCGACCGAGCACCTGCTGGCGCTCGGGCACGAGCGGATCGCCGTGATCGCCGGTCCGCGGCGCACGCTGTGCGCCGGCGCCCGGATCGCCGGCTACCGCTCGGCCCTCGCCGCCGCCGGACTGCGCCAGCGGCCCGAGTACCTGCGCCACGGCCGCCCCGACGAGGTCGGCGCCCGGACCCGGATGCGGGAACTGCTGGAGCTGCCCGAGGCGCCCACGGCCGTCTTCGTCTGCTCGGACCGCATGGCGCTGGGGGTCTACCAGGCTTTGGCCGAACGGGACTTGACGGTCCCGTACGACGTCAGCGTGGTCGGTTTCGACGACCTCCCGGAGGCCCGTTGGGCCAGCCCCTCCCTGACCACCGTCCGCCAGCCGCTGGCGGAGATGGCGGCGACGGCACTGCGCCTGCTGGTACGGATGACGGACGGCCACCGCCCGGAAGGCACCCGCACGGAGCTGTCGACGCGCCTGGTGGAACGGTCGAGCACCGCCCGGCCCGGGAGTTGAGACCCCGGGCGCACCGGAACGACTCAACAGGTCCGCGTGGACGGACTCCTGAGTGAGCGGCAGCCGAACGGGCGGCGATCCGGAGGGGCGAGACGGTGACCGTCGTGCTCCGCGCCGCCCGGGGCGCGGCACCGCTCACCGGCCGCGGAGCCCGGCCGCGCCTCCGGTCGACTCACGAATCCGCTCGGCATACGCTGGATCTGCCGAGGGCGGCCGTGCGGGCCGCCGAACCGACCACTTTCGGTACCGACGGCCCCGGGCCGTCCCGCGTGCCGGCCCCGCGGCCGCTTCCGACGGCCGGGATCCCGCGCCGGTCACGTTCCAGCGCGCTTTTCGTCGCTCAGGCTGCCCGCGTCGCTCGGGCCGCCCGGGTCTGCCCTGCACTCAGGGAGTCACCATGAAGAATTCCCGTACACACCGCCGTGCCACGGCCGCCGTCGCGGCGGCGCTGATGTGCGCGGGCACGGTCCTGACCACGGGCGCCACCGCCCATGCCACGGGGCTGCCCGCCGACATCAGCGGCGGCGACCAGAACACCATCCTCTCGCAGACGAACACGGTCCGTCAGGGCGCCAACCAGGGGCCCCTGTCCTGGGACAGCGGGCTCGCCCAGGGGGCCCAGGCCTGGGCCGACAACCCCGCGTCCCTGGCGGGCGGCACCCTGCGGCACGACCTGTCCTTCAACAACGGCGCCGAGAACATATCCGGCTCCGGGCCGACCTCGGCCACCGGTCAATGGGCCGCCGAGAAGGCCGCCTACGACGCCACGAGCGACCACAACACCGACAGCGACGGCTACAGGTACCAGTGGGGGCACTACTACAACATGATCGTGCCGGGGTACACGAGGGTCGGCTGCGGCGCGGCCAACGGCATCACGGTGTGCCGGTACGCCTGAGCCGCCCGGCGGATCGCCGTGCCCCGCCGGGAATGCGGGGCACGGCCGTCGCCGTCGTGGGGCGCGGGCTCACACGCCCACGCCCTGGGGCTCGTCCCGCCGCCGGGCGATGTTGCGCTCCAGCAGTTCCGTGGCGGCCCTGACGCCGACCCCGGTCGCGGTGTCGACCTCGGGCAGCCGGCCGTCCGCCGCCCTGAGATCGGCCAGCGCGCGGTGCATCGCCTCGTGCGCGGCGAACAGGCACGGGGTGCTGTAGATCGCCACGTCGACCCCCAGTCCGGCGAGTTCGGTCAGCGAGAGCCTCGGGGACTTGCCGCCCGCGATCTGGTTGAACAGCAGCGGCTTGTCCCCCGTCACGTCGCGGATCCGGCGGATCCACTCCATGCTGCGGACCCCGTCGACCAGGACCACGTCCGCGTCCGTCGCCGCCAGGGTCTTGGCCCGGTTCAGGATGTCGTGCTCGTCCGTGGCGTCGGTACGGGCCACCACGACCAGGTCGCGGCGGGTCGCCAGCACCATCTCCAGCTTGGCGAGGTACTCGTGCAGCGGCAGGACCTGCTTGCCGTCGGCGTGGCCGCAGCGGCGCGGCCGCTTCTGGTCCTCGAGGATCACCCCTGAGGCCCCGATCCGCTCCAGTCCCTCCACCACGTGGCAGGCGACCTCGGGATCGACGTACCCGTCGTCGATGTCCACCAGCAGGTGGTGCCGGGGGAACGCGCCGCGCAGCCGCTGGACGAACGCCATCATGTCCGGCCAGGCGATGAACCCGATGTCCGGCAGTCCGTAGTGCGAGGCCGCGAAGCCGAAGCCCGAGACGAACATCCCGTCGTAGTGGTCGGCGGCGATCGACGCCGAGTACATGTCGTAGACGCCGATCAGCGGGGTGGTACCCGGCCCGGCGATCTGCTCGCGCAACCTCTTGCCATAGGTCAAGGTGCTGTTCCTCCTCGGGGGTTGGGCACGCCGCCGCGTGCGGGTCGTCGCGACACGACGCCCTTTGCCAGGACGAGAGGATCTCTGGGGCGGCCCTGAACTTTTCCCTCGGACGGGCTTTGCTCACTCCATCGGCGCAGACGGTTCACCGGAGAAACGTCACTCGTACGTCGACCCGCCGACGCGGTCCGGGAGCGGAGCCGACGGACACGCTCGGCACCGCGCGCGGGAACCCGCCGGACCGCACGGGCCTTGCGCGTACGGGCTTGCCGGGCCGGACCGGAAGCGTAGTCTCGGGCGGGATGAACGCCGACGCCCTCGTCCCGCTGCTGGACCACCTCGTCCTCGCGACGCCCGATCTGGCGGCGACCGTCGCCGACTTCACCCGGCGCACCGGTGTGACGCCCGCCCCCGGCGGTGCCCATGTCGGACTCGGCACCCGCAACCACCTCGTCGGGCTGGGCGGCACGAGCTATCTGGAGATCATCGGGCCGGACCCGGAGCAGCCCGGCGTCCCGGGTCCGCGGCCCTTCGGCGTCGACGGTCTGGCCGCCCCGCGGACGGTCACCTGGGCGATCAGCCCGCCCGACCTGGACGCGACGGTCGCGGCCGCGCGGTCCCACGGCCACGACCCCGGCCCCGTACGGGCGATGAGCCGCCGCCGTCCCGACGGCACCCTGCTGGAGTGGCGCCTGACCGACGGGACCGCACACCCCTCGGGCCTGGTGCCGTTCCTCATCGACTGGGGCGCCTCGGCCCACCCCTCGGCGGCGTCGGGCCTGCCGGTGACCCCCCTGCTCGCCCTGTCCGCGACCGCTCCCGACCCGGACGCGATCAGGCCGCTGCTGACCCTCCTCGGCACGGAACTCGCCGTCGCACCGGGCCCGGTGGGGATCTCGTTCACGGTACGGACGCCCAGGGGGCCGGTGACCTTCGGCTGACGCGGCCGGCCGCGCGGACGGCCGTGGTGAGGGGTGTCCGATTCGTTCAAGACCGGTGTCCGGGGCGCCGCCTACGGTGGTCCCATGAGTCCACGATTCGATGCCATCGGGCTGGTCGTCTCCGACATGGCCGCCTCCGTCGCCTTCTACCGCCGGCTCGGGTTCACGATCCCCGAGGGAGCCGAGCGCGAACCGCACGTCGAGATCGACCTGCCGGGTGGGCTGCGGCTGTTGCTGGACACGGAGGACACCGTCCGGTCCTTCCGTCCGCGGTGGCGGGCGCCGTCCGGCGAGGGCCGGGCCGCGCTGGCCCTGCGATGCGAGGGGCCGGGCGAGGTCGACTCCGTGTACGAGGAGCTGGTGGACGCCGGGTACCACGGCGAGCTGAAGCCGTGGGACGCCTTCTGGGGGCAGCGCTACGCCGTGGTGCTCGACCCCGACGGCAACGGCGTAGACCTGTTCGCTCCGCTGGAAGCGGGCTGAGTGGGGCGCGTGGGGTGAGCCGGGCGAGCGGGGTGAGCGGGACCCGGGGACGCGCTCAGCGCAGCAGCGCGCCCAGCGTCGTACCGGTCAGCTGCCGCACGTCGCGGGCCAGGTGGGCCTGGTCGGCGTAGCCGGCCCGGATCGCCGTCCCGGCCTGCGGAACGCCGTCGTGGGCCAGGGCGAGGGCCCGTTGCAGCCGCAGGATGCGGGACAGTGTCTTGGGTCCGTAGCCGAAGGCGGCCAGCGAGCGGCGGTGCAGCAGCCGGACCCCCAGCCCCAGGTCGTCGGCGGTCGCGGCGACGGACCGGCCCGCGGCCAGGGCGGCCACCAGGCTCGCCGTGACGGGGTCGGGCGGGTCCGTGGCGTCGGCCCGCGCCCGCGCGATCTCCTCCAGCGCGGTCCCGGGGTCGGCCGCCGCGTCGACCCGCTCGCACAGCCGCCGTACCAGCGCGGTGGGCCACAGGTCGTCGAGCTCCACCCGCCGGTCGCGCAGTTCGTACGCCGGTACGCCGAGGAGCGCGGGCGCGGTGCCGGGGAAGAAACGGACGCCCGCCCAGCGCGCGGGCGCGCCCTCGGGGCGGTGCGGCCGGGTGTCGGGACCGGCCACCAGCAGCCGGCCCTCGGTCCACAGCAGGTCCATGCAGCCGTCGGGCAGCACCGGGCGGCCCTGCGGCGCCGAGGGGGCGATGGTCCACACCACCGCGCCGCTCAGCAGGGAGGACCGCCGCTCCGCGTACACGTGCGCCAGGCTACGCCGCGCACGACCGCGGCCCACCCGCCCGTCCGGCACCGCGCGCGGATCCGCTCGACGGCGGACGCCTCGCCCCAGGCGATGGTGACGGGGGAAACGGCGCGGGCGGGGGCGCGCCGGGCGGCTGTAGGGCGCGGCGGGGACTGTCGGGTGCGGTCGGCGCCTCCGTCCGATCTTGCGTGCGCCGGGCGCACAAGCGGCCGCACAAGGCGCGCCGGGCACACACACGTAGGTGCGAGGCTCCGCGGCCGCGCCCGGACCGGTGCGCCGCGCCAGGCGCGCGGGGCACACGGCCCGGCGTACGGACAGACGCGAACAGCGCTCGTCCCGGTCCGCGCCCCCGGCTCACCCGGCCCTTGCCCGGCTCGCGCCTGCCCCGACCGCCCCTTCCGTCCCGGCGGGCGCCACCACGTCCCGTCGGGCACCGGCCGTCACTTCGGTGTCGGCGGTTCCTCCGTGTTCCCGTTGCCACCGTTCGCACCGGTGCGGCCGGTGCCGTCGCCGCCGGTGCCGTTGCCGCCGCTGGTGCCGCTGGTGCCGTTGACGCCGTTGCCCTTCGGGGAGCCCTTCGCGTGGGTGCGCAGGCGTCCCGTGACGTCGTCCGGCGGCAGGAAGCGGGACCAGCGCTCGGGGAACTCGGACGGCATGTCGGCGTCGTAGAGATCGTCGTCGTCGTCGAGGTCGTCGGAGTCGTGCGTCCGCGCGGCCGTCCTGCGGGCGACGTACTCCGCGGCCACCTCCTCCCGCAGCAGCTCGTTGGCCGCGCGGGCGGCGGCGGTCGCGGCGGCCGGCCAGACGCGGTCGATGGCCGCGTTGACCGCGGCCCCGACCAGCACGGCGAACGCGGACACACCGATCCACAGCAGGACGGCGACGGCGGCCGCGAGGGACCCGTAGATCGTCGCGCCCTCGATGGTGTGCTGGAGGTAGATCCGCAGCAGGAAGCTGCCGAGCACCCACATGGCGAGCGCCACCAGGGCCCCGGGCACGTCCTCGATCCAGGGCGAGCGCACGGGTACGGACACGTGGTAGAGCGTCGTCAGGAAGGCGATGGACAGCACGATCACCACCGGCCAGTACAGGACCTGCACCACCGTCGTCGACCAGGGCACGATCCGCACCACGGCGTCGGGGCCCGCGACCATCAGCGGCAGCGCGACCGAGCCGATCAGCAGGGCCACGATGAAGAGCAGGAAGGCCATCAGCCGGGTCTTGACGATGCCGCGGACGCCGTCGAGGCCGTACATCACGGTGATGGTGTCGACGAAGACGTTCACCGCCCGGGAGCCCGACCAGAGGGCGAACAGGAAGCCGATGGAGATGACGTCGGGGCGGCCGCCCTTCATCACGTCGTCCAGGATCGGCTGCGCGATCTCTCTGACGCCCCGGTCCGACAGGACGGTGCGCGAGGCCTCCAGGAGATTGCTCTCCAGGCTGCTGATGCTGTCGGTGCCGGTCCAGTCGTCGACGTAGCCGAGCAGTCCGATGAGGCTCAGCAGCAGCGGCGGCACGGACAGCAGCGAGAAGAACGCCGCCTCGGCCGCGAGACCGAGGATGCGGTACTCGATGCAGGAGTTGACGGTGTCCTTCAGAAGCAGCCAGGCGGTCCTGCGCTTGGAGACGTTCCGGTAGAGGGCACGGGCCCGGTGGAGACGCCCGGACGGGATCTCGGATTGCTCGGGAGACTGACTTGCTGGCTGCACCCCCTAACGGTATCCGCCGCACGCGCATGGGATCACCCCTGGTGTGACGGTCGGACCACCCGGACCATGACGCCGCTCCGCCCTCTCGCGGCGCGCAACCGGGCAGCAATCCATGAGCAACCCAGGAGAAACCACCGGCAAAATCGAACCATTTTTCTGTCATGTCCGCGTTGGCCGAATTTACACGTCCGGAGGAACCGGAACCTTTCGCAGCAGTTGCACAGTCCATTCGGTGAGTGTCCCGGTGGGACGGGTGATCGAAAGATCGCCAAGGTTCGCACGGCGAATGGATGGCCGTTGCGAACGGGTCAATGACCGAAATGCCCTTGACCCGTTCCTGAGTGGCTCGAAAGAATTCTGATTGCATTCGTTGCGCGCTCCGAGGAGGGCTCGGCGCACACGACACGGGGGACAACAGGGGTCTCTGACCAAGACCCGATCCAGCCGCGTTACCCGTGATCCGCGTGGTTCCACGTGGGTCATGCCGTGCTGCACCATGCCATTTTCTGCACGCCAAACATTCACGCGGCCACTCATACATTCTTTCGAACGAATTCCACTCGAACATCTCGGGTCACTCCTGCGCCCAAACACCGGAACCCAGCGCCGCCGCATGCCGGCCGGCGCCATTCCGCCCTTCGTCGTTCCACCTTTCACCGTTCCACCTTTCATTCCGTCCGTCATTCCGTCCGTCATTCCTGTCCGGAGAACCGACATGCCGGTATCGCGCTCCTTGACGCCCGCGCCGCCACCGCCCCTGGGCGACGGCCCGGGCCCCGCCGCGTCGCGGCCGGCCGAGGTCGGCCCGACCGCCACCGTCCGGCTGCGGTTCGGCGCCACGGGCGTATCGGCGGACTCGCCCGGTCCGTTGTACGGGGTACCGGCCGCGGCCTCACCGCTCTTCGCCGACGTGCGGCGCCGCGCCCGGGGCCGGGGGCCGATGGGACACCTGGCCGCCGCCGCGGCCGGGCGTACGCGCACCGCGACCACTCCCCCCGTCCTCGACCCGCACCACCAGTCAAACCGCAACAAGGAGCGCACGTGGTGAGCAAGCCCAGCACCGTAAAGGGCACCGTCACCGACCCGGGCACCGGCCCGGACCCAGGCCCAGGCCTCGCCGCCACCGGCACCGGCACCAGCACCAGCACCAGCACGGAGAGCGCTCTCGCCGAGGTTCTCGCGGGCGTCGTCCGCCGCGACGACGTCCCCGTCGACAGCAACTTCTTCGACGATCTCGGCGCGAACTCCCTGGTCATGGCGCAGTTCTGCGCCCGGGTCCGCAAGCGCCCCGACCTGCCCGCGGTGTCCATGAGGGACGTCTACGGCCATCCGACGATCCGCGGCCTGGCCGCCGCACTCGCCGACGAGCCCGCCGACACCCCCGCCCCGGTCGAGGTCCCCGCGCCCCCGCCCGGCAACACCGCCCGCTACGTCCTGTGCGGCGCCCTCCAGCTCCTGGTCTTCGTCGGGTACTGCCTGATGACCGGTCTCGTCACCGCCCGCGGCTACTCCTGGATCTCCGACGCCGACTCCGTGGCCGCGGTCTATGCGCGCTCGGTGGTCTTCGGCGGCACGGTGTTCGCCGGGGTCTGCACGGTGCCGGTGGTGGCCAAATGGGTGCTCGTCGGCCGCTGGCGGGAGACCGAGTTCCCGGTCTGGAGCCTCGCCTACGTCCGGTTCTGGACCGTCAAGGCACTGCTGCACGCCAACCCGATGGTCCTGTTCGCCGGCAGCCCGCTGTACGTCCTGTACCTGCGGGCCCTGGGCGCCCGGATCGGCCGGGGGGTCACGATCCTGTCGCACTCCGTCCCGGTCTGCACCGACCTGCTGACCATCGGCTCCGGCACGGTGATCCGCAAGGAGAGCTTCTTCCTCTGCTACCGGGCGCACGCCGGCCGGATCCAGACCGGCCCGGTCACCCTCGGCAAGGACGTGTACGTCGGCGAGAAGACCGTCCTCGACATCGGCACCTCGATGGGCGACGGCGCCCAGCTCGGCCACTCCTCCGCGCTCTACGGCGGCGTCACGGTCCCGGCCGGCGAACACCGGCACGGCTCGCCGGCCCGGCCCACCGACGTCGACTACGTCCGGGTGCCGCCCGCGCCCTGCGGGACCCTGCGCCGCGCCGCCTACGGTCTGGGCGGACTCCTCCAGCTGCTCCTGGTGTACGTGCCCCTCGCCGTGGGCGGGACCTATCTGCTGCTCCCCCTGGTGCCCGCGCTCGACCGGCTGACCGACCCGAACACCCAGGACCTGGGCACACCCGGCTTCTACATCGAGGCGCTCGGCCTGTCCGTGGTGCTCTTCGTGGGCTTCGTGGTGCTCGGCCTCGTCACCGTGTGCCTGCTGCCGCGGCTGCTGCGCCCGCTGGTGCGCCCGGACCGGACCTATCCGCTCTACGGCCTGCACCACTCGGTCCAGCGCGTGATCGCCCGGCTGTCCAACGTCCACTTCTTCACCTGGCTGTTCGGCGACAGCTCGTACATCACGGGCTATCTGCGGGCCATCGGCTACGACCTGGGCGAGGTGGAGCAGACCGGCTCCAACTTCGGTTCGGCGGTCGCGCACGAGTCGCCCCACCTGGCCGCCGTGGGAAGCGGCACGATGGTCGCCGACGGACTGTCGATCGTCAACGCCGACTTCTCCGCCACGTCCTTCCGGCTCTCGCGCACCGTCATCGGGGCGCACAACTTCCTCGGCAACCACATCGCCTACCCGGCGGGCGGCCGCACCGGCGACAACTGCCTGCTCGCGACGAAGGTGATGGTCCCGCTCGACGGCGAGATCCGCGAGGGCGTGGGGCTGCTCGGCTCGCCGCCCTTCGAGATCCCGCGCACCGTGGAGCGCGACACCCGCTTCGACCACTTCCGCGAGGGCGACGAACTGCGCCGTCGGCTGACCGCGAAGAACGGCCACAACCTGCGCACGATGGGGCTGTTCCTGTTCCTGCGCTGGCTGCACTGGTGCCTGCTCACCGTGCTCGGCTTCGGCGCCGTCGACCTGTCCGGGACCCACGGCACGGCGGGCGGACTGCTGATCGGGGCCGCCATGATCGTGGCGCTGCCGTTCACCACCGGCTACTGGGCGCTGGTGGAACGCGTGATCGGCCGGTTCCGGCCCCTGGAGCCGAAGCTCTGCTCGATCTACGACCCGTACTTCTGGTGGCACGAGCGGCTGTGGAAGGTGCCGGACCACCATCTCGCGGTGTTCAACGGGACGCCGTTCAAGAACGTCGTCTGGCGGCTGCTGGGCGTCCGGATCGGCCGCCGGGTCTTCGACGACGGCTGCTACATCACCGAGCGCACCCTGACCGCGATCGGCGACGACTGCACGCTCGGCGCCCACACCAAGGTGCAGTCGCACTCGCAGGAGGACGGCACCTTCAAGTCCGAGCACATCACGATCGGCGCCGGCTGCACGCTCGGCACCGGCGCACTCGTGCACTACGGCGTCTCGTTCGGCGACGGCGCCGTGCTCGCCCCCGACTCCTTCCTGATGAAGGGCGAGGAGGTACCGCCGCGGGCGCACTGGGGCGGCAATCCCGCGACGGCCCTGCGCCGCGTGTGACCAAGACGCGCGTGACCAAGACGGAGAAGGAAAGAACGATGGAGACGATCCCCAGGTGGACCACGGCCCCGGTGCCGGGCGTGGCGACCTACGAAGTGCCCCTGCCCCGGCCGGTGCCGCCGGTCGAGCAGGTGCCGTCCGAGCACGTGCTGCTGGCCGCGCACGCCAAGGTGCTCGCCGCGCTGTCCGGCGAGCACGAGGTGTCGACCCGGTTCGTGCCGGCGAAGGGCGAGGAGCCGGTCGCCCACCGGCTGTCCGCCGGTCCCGGCTCGTGGCGGGCGCTGATGGAGAGCGCGGTACCGGGCGGCGACCCGGCGGCCGGGACGGTGCTCGATCCGTACGGTGTCCACGACGGCGCCGACGACGCCGTACTGCATGTGAGCGTGCACGACGGCCGGCTGCGGCTGCGCTATCGCACCGACGTCCTGGACGCCCCGGCCGCCGAGCGCATCGCCGGCTACCACCTCACCGCGCTCGCCCGGATCGACGCCGACCCCGACGCCGACCACTCGGCTC
Source organism: Streptomyces sp. NPDC104096 (assembly GCF_055584385.1). NCBI lineage: Bacteria > Bacillati > Actinomycetota > Actinomycetes > Kitasatosporales > Streptomycetaceae > Streptomyces > Streptomyces sp. NPDC104096. Next base: position 5,090 of record NZ_JBVJMD010000008.1, on the reverse strand, counting down.
GGAGCCTGCTGTCCGCCGACGAACTCCACCACCAGCTCACGGAGTTGGCGGGCCCGACGCGTGAGCTGCCGGACCGCCGGGTGCACGAGCTGTTCGAGGACCGGGTGGCGCTGCACCCGGACGCGATCGCCGCCGTCGAGGGCGACCGGCGGTGGACGTACCGGGAGCTGGACTCCCTCGCCAACCGGATCGGCCGGGCGCTGCTGGCCCGGGGCCTGCGCCGGGAGGGCGTGGTCGGTGTCGTCATGGAGCGCGATCTGGAATGGATGGCGGCCGTCCTCGGGGTGCTGAAGGCGGGCGGGGTCTACCTGCCCGTCGAGCCGCACTTCCCGGCCGAGCGGATCGCGGCCGTCCTGTCCCGGGCCGGCTGCGAACTCGTCGTCAGCGAGCAGGGGAGCACGGACACGCTCGACCGGGCGGCGGTGGACGCCCGGACCGTCCTGGTCGACACCGTGTGGACCGAGGTCCACGACGACAGCGCCCTCGGGGTCGAGGTCGACGCCGGCCAACTCGCGTACATCTACTTCACGTCCGGCTCCACCGGCGAGCCCAAGGGCGCCATGTGCGAGCACGCCGGGTTCCTCAACCATCTCCTCGCCAAGATCGACGACCTGGGGATCGAGGCCGGGCAGACGGTCGCGCAGACCGCGCCGCAGTGCTTCGACATCTCCCTGTGGCAGTTGCTGGCGGGGCCGGTGGCCGGCGGGCGGACTCTGCTGATCGACCAGGAGACCATCCTGGACGTGCCGCTGTTCGTGGACACCGTCGAGCGGGCCGGGGTCCATGTGCTCCAGGTCGTGCCGTCGTATCTCGACGCGGTGCTGGCCGAGTTGGAGCAGCGGCCGCGCGAACTGGCCGACCTGCACTGTGTGTCGGTCACCGGGGAGGCGGTCAAGAAGGAGCTGGTGCAGCGCTGGTTCGCGGCCCGGCCCGGGATCCGGCTGGTCAACGCGTACGGGCTGACGGAGACGTCGGACGACACCAACCACGAGGTCATGCGCGCGGTGCCGGAGCAGGCGCGGGTCCCGCTCGGGCGGCCGATCACGAACGTGCGCGCGTACGTCGTCGACGCCGGGCTGTCGCCGGTGCCGCTCGGGGCGCCCGGCGAGATCGTGTTCTCCGGTGTGTGCGTGGGCCGGGGGTACGTCAACGACCCCGAGCGCACCGCCGCCGCGTTCACCGTGGACCCGCACCGCCCGGGCGAGCGGCTGTACCGCAGCGGCGACCACGGGCGCTGGCTGCCCGACGGCAAGCTGGAGTTCCTCGGACGGCGCGACAGCCAGGTGAAGGTGCGCGGCTTCCGGATCGAGCTCGGCGAGGTCGAGAGCGCGCTGCTGCGGGTGCCCGGGGTCCGCGACGGCGCGGTGGTGGTCGTACGGGGCACCCGCCTGGTGGCGTTCTGCACCGGTGCGTCGCCGGTCGGGGCGGGGGCCGTCCGGGAGCGGCTGGCCGCGTCGCTGCCCGCCTACATGGTCCCCTCGGCCGTCCACTGGCGGGACCGGCTGCCGCTGACGGCGAACGGCAAGATCGACCGCCGGACGCTGGGCGCGCTCGCCGAGCAGCTCGGCGCGGTCGAGGGCGGCCCCGACACCCCGGGCGAGCACCGGATGGCCGCCGCCTGGTCGCAGGTGCTCGGCATCCCCGCCGACCGGATCGGCCGCCTGGACGACTTCTTCGACCGCGGCGGCACCTCGCTGGCCGCGGTACGGCTGGTGATCGCGCTGGACCGGGCGGTCACCCTCAAGGACGTGACCCGCCATCCGGTCCTCGCGGATCTGGCGGTCCTGCTCGGCCCCACGGCCTGAGCAGCGGCGACCGCCCGCCGCACCCTCTGCCCACCCCCCGCACAACCGCTCATTCGCACCACCGAAAGGAACCACGAGATGACGTCCTCATCTCCCCTCGTCCTGCCGGGCCTGTCAGTGGCCCCGGGCAGTCCGCCACTGCTGCACGCCGATCCCGGCGGCGACCCGGTCGCCTGGGCGGACGCGCACCGTGACGCGCTGCGGGCGGTCGTCGCCGGGCAGGGGGGCGTGCTGGTGCGCGGTCTCGGCCTGGGCGACCCGGACACCTGCGCGGCCGTCTTCCGGCGGCTGAGCGACACGTTGATGCAGGACCGGGAGCCGTTCGCGCCGCGCCGGACGTACGGAGACGGCGTGTACTCCTCCACCAAGTGGCCACCGAACCAGCAGATGTGCCTGCACCACGAGTTGAGCTACGCCGACGAGTTCCCGGGGCTGCTGCTGTTCGCGTGCCTGGAGGCGCCGGCCGAGGGCGGTGCGACCCCGCTCGCCGACGCCGCGGCGGTTCTCGACGCGCTGCCCGCCGAGCTGACCGAGCGGTTCGAGAAGGAGGGCTGGACGCTGGCCCGGACCTACCACGACGAGCTGGGGGCGTCGGTCGCCGAGGCGTTCGGCACCGACGACCGGGCCACGGTCGAGCGCTACTGCCGGGCGCACGGCATCGAGTTCGCCTGGCAGGACGACGGCGCGCTGCGCACCCGGCAGCGGCGCGGCGCCGTGCTCGCGCATCCGGCCGACGGCAGACGCTGCTGGTTCAACCAGATCTCGTTCCTGAGCGAGTGGACGATGGAGCCCGAGGTACGCGAGTACCTGGTCGACGTCTACGGCCCCGAGGGGCTGCCCTTCAGCACCCGGTTCGGGGGCGGGGACCCGATCGGTGAGGACGTCGTGGCCTGCATCAACGAGGTGTACGAGGCCCACACCGTGCGCGAGCCGTGGCAGTCCGGCGATCTGCTGCTGGTCGACAACATCCGTACCGCGCACGGCAGGGAGCCCTTCACGGGACCGCGCGAGGTGCTCGCCGCGCTCGGCGACCCGGTCAGGCCGGTCGGCCACGCGCCGACGGCGATGGAGAACGAGGTGGGGACGGCATGACGACGACACCGGACCGGATCGACGCGCCCGCGTTCGCGGTCATCTCCGGAGAACAGGTCCAACAGGCCCTGGACGGACGGGAGCCCGAGGTCGGGCGGCTCGTCGAGGAGGCCTACCGGCTGCACGGCGAGGGCGAGTCGGTGAACCCGCCCTCGTACTTCCTGCGCTTCGAGGACCGTCCGTCGGCGCGGATCATCGCGCTGCCCGCCTCGCTCGGCGGGCCGCAGCGGGTGGACGGGCTGAAGTGGATCTCCAGTTTCCCGGAGAACACCCGCTCGGGGCTCCCGCGCGCGTCCGCGGTGCTGATCCTCAACGACCCGGTCACCGGCTATCCGTATGCGTGCCTGGAGAGTTCGGTCATCAGCGCCACGCGGACGGCGGCCTCGGCGGCGCTGGCCGCGGACCGGCTGAGCAGGTCCCGGCCGCGTCCGGCGCGGGTCGGCTTCGTCGGCACCGGCCTGATCGCCCGCTATGTGCACACCCATCTCGTCGCGACCGGCTGGGAGTTCGAGGAGACGGGGGTGTACGACCTGTCCGCGGACAGCGCGGCGGGCTTCCGCGGCTATCTGGAGCGGTCGGGGACGAAGGGCCGGATCACCGTGCACGACAGCGCGGAGTCCCTGGTCCGGTCGAGCGACCTGCTGGTCTTCGCCACCGTGGCGGCTCGGCCGCACGTCCACGACCTGGCCTGGTTCGAGCACCATCCGCTGGTGCTGCATGTGTCGTTGCGCGACCTGGACCCGCGGATCCTGCTCGCCTCGGCCAACTTCGTCGACGACGTCGAGCACTGTCTGAAGGCGGACACCTCGCCGCATCTGGTCGAACAGCTCACCGGCAGCCGGGAGTTCCTCGACGGCACGCTGCACGACGTGCTGACCGGGCGGGCGGAGGTCCCGGCGGACCGGACGGTGGTCTTCTCGCCGTTCGGGCTGGGCGTGCTCGACCTCGCGGTCGGCCGGTTCGTCCACGACGAGATGGTCCGGCTGGGCGAACTGCGCGTCGTAGACGGTTTCTTCCACGAACTGCGCCGGCACGGATGACCGGCGGGGCATGCAGCGGGAACAGGGGGACAACATGCCCGTCATCTCCGATCCCTCGGAGTTCAACGAGGAGGAGCTCTACGTCGACCTGCGGGCCGCGCTGGAGCTGCCGCTCTATCTCAAGTGCGAGGGTTTCAACTTCGCCGGGTCCGTCAAGCTGAAGGCCGCGCGCGAGATGGTGGACGCCGCCGAGCGCGCCGGCGTCCTGCGGCCGGGTTCGGTCCTGGTCGAGTCCTCGTCCGGGAACCTGGGCGTGGCACTGAGCGTGATCGCCGCGAGCCGGGGCTACGGGTTCCTGTGCGTGACCGACGCGCGGTGCAACCAGCCGACCGTCCGGTTGATGGAGACGCTCGGCAGCCGGGTCCATGTGATCCGGGAGCCCGATCCGGTCAACGGCCTGCTGGGCGCCCGGATCGCGTACGTGCGGGCGCTGTGCGCCTCGGACGAGCGGTACGTGTGGCTCAACCAGTACACCAACCCGGGCAACTGGCGGGCGCACTACCGCACCACGGCGCCCGCCATCGCCCGTCGCTTCCCCGACCTGGACGTGCTGTTCGTCGGTGCCGGCACCACCGGCACGCTGATGGGCTGTGCGCGCTGGTTCTGGCAGTGGCGGCGGCGGGTGCGGGTGGTCGCCGTGGACAGCGTCGGTTCGGTGACCTTCGGCGGCGCTCCGGCCCGCCGGATGATTCCGGGGCTGGGCACGAGCGTGCGGCCACCGCTGCTCGACACGTCGTACGTCGACGACGTGGTCCGGGTCGAGGAGCGGGACACCGTGCGCGCCTGCCGTCGGCTGGCCGCACGGGGGTTCCTGTTCGGCGGCTCCACCGGCACGGTCGTCAGTGGTGCCGGGCAGTGGCTGGCGCAGCACGGCCGCCCCGGTCTCACGGCCGTCGGTATCGCCCCCGACCTCGGTGAACGCTATCTCGACACGGTCTACTGTCCCGGCTGGCCGGAGGAGGCGCTGGCGGAGGAGGCGCTGACGGAGGACCCGCTGGAGACCGCTCTGACCCCGCTGGGCTGACCTGGACCGCCGCCCGGCCTGCCCCGTCCCGGGGGGGGGGGGCCGCCGGGGGGGCGGGGGGGGGGGCGGCGGCGGGGGGGGGGGGGGTGGCGGGGGCCCGCGAGGTGAGACCGGACCCCCCCCACCGGT